>PWJP01000275.1 GCA_003559985.1 Saprospirales bacterium | reverse complement strand
GCTTTGAGCCGGCACCTCTCCCCTCGGTCAGTCCGGGCCCCAATTGAATTTTCACCGGGACTTTGCTGATTTCCATGGCCTGGGAATCCGTATTGCAAATGGCGAAATCCACACCTACGATACCCTGGTTGTACATTTGGTTTACGGCATTGCTGCCACCGCCTCCCACACCAATTACTTTGATGATGGAGCGCTCTTCTTTAGGAAAGTCAAAATTGAGTGACATATCTAATTGTATTTTTGTCGTAAAGAAATTTCAATAGTTGTACTGAATTATACTCTTACAAGTCCCTGTCTGCTGTGGGCGCAAAAATTTCGTTGGCTTTATCGAGAAATTTATCCAAAAACCCTCCCTTTCGCTTAGCCTGTTGCTTTTGCTTACTGCTTGAATTCCCGGTCCCTTCATTGGTTGTTTCCGGCTTTTGTTCCACGAATGGAGCTGGCGGCAATTTCTCGTTCTTTTCGATGGAGTGTATGAGCAGTCCCACTGCGGTAGAGTAAATTGGGTTCGCCACCATTTTGGGATAACCGTGGGCCAGTTTTTCTATGGGATGTCCGATTCTAGTGGAAAGTCCCAGGTGGTAGCTCGTCAATTCTTTGAGATGCTTTAGATTGGCACCTCCTCCGGTCAGTACCACACCTGCAATCAATTTGTCGTGGTAGCCAGATTTATTGAGTTCATAATAAACCAGGTCAAATATCTCCTCCATTCTGGCTTGAATAATCTTGGAGATATTCCTCTGGGACAATTCCTTGGCCTCTCTTCCCTTGATTCCCGGAATGGTGATGATTTGGTCTCCATTGGTTTGCTCAGCAAGAGCAGAGCCGAATTTGGTTTTGAGCTTTTCTGCCTGGTCGTTCATTACCACACATCCCTCTTTTATATCTCGAGTAATTGCACTTCCGCCAAATGGTATCACACCTGTATGTCGGATGACATTTTCATGAATTACAGTGAGGTCCGTGGTTCCGCCTCCGATATCCACGACTGCCACTCCGGCCTCCATTTCATCTTCACTGAGTACGGCCTTACCTGAAGCAATGGGTTCGAGCACAATTTCTGAGACGCGCAAACCCGCTTTTTCCACACAGCGCTTGATGTTGTTGTAAGCCGTGTGCTGACCGGTGACGATGTGAAAGTTGGCCTCCAATCGCACCCCGGACATACCCTTGGGGGCAAGGATACCCGGCTCATTGTCCACCGTGTAATCCTGGGGAATGACGTGAATGATTTTTTCGCCCGGACTCAGCACAATTTTGTGCATGTCTTTCTCGAGTTTTTTGATATCCTCTTCTGCGATTTCGGTATCACTGTTTTCACGGGTCAGCACTCCACTGTGCTGGATACTCCTGATATGCTGACCGGCAATTCCCACAACTACTTCCTCTGCCCTGGCCTTGCTCTTACGCTCCACCTGAGCAATGGCTTTTCGAATGGCGTTGACAGTTTTGTCGATATTGGAAACCATACCCCTTAGGACTCCGGTGGATTCGACCGTACTCACGGCCAGGATTTCAACCCTGTCGTATTCATCCATTCGACCCGCGAGGGCCACCACTTTGGTAGTGCCGATATCCAGGGCAAACACCACATCTTTTTTGTATTGCTTCGAACTTTTCATATCAGATTTTTTCATTCGTTCAAAAAATTAATCAAGGGCTGGAGGTCTCAGCTCTCCGAGCCACTATCTGGCCTTCGTATTTTAAGCTTATATTTTCATACACATTCCATCCCACCTGGGCAATTACCTGCTCGTAAAAAACTTCCAGGTTTTCGAGTTTCTCTTCCATATTATCCAATTGGCCGAGTTCTATTTTTTCCTTACCCAGCGATGGTATCATCTTGTAATCTCCAAGTGCTGTGACCATAATCTGGTCGATAAGAACCGAGAGAAAGTCACTCTCACCTAATTCGCTACTCAGTTTCCCAAGAGCTTCCAACCTTACCAAATCATCTACTTTATCGGTAGTCGCTGCGGGAACACGTCCTCTGACAACCGGCAGACGGAGTGTAGCCTGATCGGTCATTGGCATTATTGCACCACTCCCATCGATAAAATAAGAGCTGCCGCGACTGGGCAAAACCCTGGCTACCGGATATCGGGGTTCACAGTGCACGCGCACCCTACCCGATTTCCCAACATAAACCACTGCACTTTCAATGTAAGGGTGTTCGGTCAGCATATCTGCAATAAACCGCACCGGAAAATCACTGACAGAATACATGTGCACAGAGTCAGTCAAGTGACTGTGAATCAGTTCAGCCAACATTTCATCATTCAATAGATGCATTTTATCCTCTGCGGATTCAATCTTTATCTCCAGTCCATTGAGCTGAAGGTCTTTTTGAAAATGAACAGCGGAGACCAGCAGCCAGCCGAGGCATACCCAGGCGAGCAGGGCGGCTGAGCCGACTCCAATTCTCCTTATGGCGCTGTTATTAAATTTCATTGTCTTCCTTTTTTATTAATCATTTTCAACAATTCCTCAGCAATTCTCCGGGCTGAATCCGGTTTGCCCTCCCGGGCGATATTTTCTGAAAGGACTTTGAGTTTTTGCTCATCGTCCAGTAATTTCAAGACTTTGGGTATCAGACTCCCTGCTGCTTCGTCATCTCGAACCATATCGGCGGCCTGTTTAGATTCCAGGTAAGCCGCGTTGGCCGTTTGATGGTCTTCCGCAACATTTGGAGAGGGAACCAGAACCGCAGGTTTTCCAACCAATGCCAGCTCTGAAATAGTCAGCGCGCCGGCTCTGCAGACGACCAAATCTGCGAGAGCATAGGCGAGTTCCATTTTATCTATGAACTGCATTGCCCGAACATTGGGCAGTTTAGCAGTTTCAGACTCCAGGAACCCGGCCCCGGTTTTACCGGTTTGCCAGATCACGAGCAGATCTTCTCTCTGAGCCAGCAAATCGGTTGCCTCTTTCATCGCCAGGTTTAAGGTTCTGGCTCCCAGGCTTCCTCCAAATACAAGGAGCGTTTTCTTATAATGACCCCAATCGAAAAAGCGCTTAGCTTCTTCCTTACTAT
>PWJP01000288.1 GCA_003559985.1 Saprospirales bacterium | reverse complement strand
GCTCCATGGCCAGCCACCCGGGACGAACTGATCGATTACGCCATTCGTTCAGGTGCGCCCCTGGAGGTAATTGAGAATCTTCAACAAATGGAGGACGAGGGAGAAGTCTATGAGAGCATCGAGGATGTCTGGCCGGATTATCCTCGAAAGGACGACTTCCTTTTCAATGAGGACGAGTATTGAGTTCGCCCATTCAACTCATTTCTTTAAGTTTCCCCTATTTATCCCTGTGTAAATCCGAAAGGGCTTCTATTTTTGCACCATGCAATCCAAACCCGCCCATAAAATAAACATCGCCATCGACGGATATTCCGGTTGCGGTAAAAGCACCCTGGCAAAAGACCTGGCAGAGTGCCTCAATTACATTTACCTCGACAGCGGTGCCATGTACCGGGCTGTAACTCTTTACTTCTTGCGGGAAAAAATCGATTACACTGATGCCGTAGATATGAAATCAGCCCTTGGTAACATCCGAATATCCTTTGACCAGTCGGACAAAAACCCGGTTTTGCTTCTCAACGGTGAACCGGTGGAAAATGAACTGAGAAGTGTAGAGGTGAATTCCGAGGTCAGCCAAATAGCCAAAATCAGTGAAATAAGGCGTTTTCTGGTGGAAAAACAACAACGCATCGCGCAGGAAAAAGGGGTGATTATGGAGGGAAGGGACATCGGGACGGTCGTACTTCCGGAAGCTGAGTACAAACTGTTCCTCACTGCAGACACTGATACACGAACCGAAAGGCGATTTCAGCAACTCAAAGAAGCTGGGACTCCCGTTGATTGGAATAAGATCAGGGAAAATCTCATTGAACGCGACCGCATCGACAGCAGTCGTAAAGACAGCCCTTTGCGAAAAGCTGAGGATGCAAAAACCCTCGACAATACCAACCTCAGTCGAAAGGGTCAATTGATTCAGGTTCTGAAGGAGTTAAAGGAAGAATTCCCGGGCATCAATATCACCTGTGAGTCTTCATTGAGTAGTTCAAAACACCAATGAACCCATGGAGCTGTTTCTCGCTGTTTTTGCATCATTGATCTCAATCGTCAACCCGCTTGGCGGAATCTCCATTTTTCTCTCTTTTACACCCGGCTACACCGCACAGGAGCGAAGCAGAACAGCACTTTGGACGAGTTTTTACTTCTTCCTCATCCTCATCTCATTTTTCATAGCAGGATCGTGGATACTGAGTTTTTTCGGAATAAGTTTGGCATCCATTATGATAGCCGGGGGCATGGTCATCTTTGCTTCCGGGGTATCCCTATTACAGGGCACCAGTGCATCTAGCAAAGCCATTACAGACCAGGTAAAAAAGGAAGCTATAAGAAGCGATGATATATCTTTCACGCCCATGGCCATGCCCATGCTTTCCGGTCCGGGGTCGATTTCACTGCTTATTAGTCTTCACACGGAGTTCACCCACTGGGGAGACCGCGCAATTATCGCGGCTGTTGTACTGGTAACTGCTGTGGTAATATGGTTATGCCTGTCCTCGGCAACTTTTATTTATCGGGTGCTGGGTGAGGCCGGCATAAAGGGTATTTCAAGAATAATGGGTTTTATCGTGATGGCCATTGGAGTTCAATATATAATTAATGGTGTGATGTTACTGATTGACCAAATGGGACTGTTATGAGTGGAAAACTCTACCTGATACCCACCCATATTTCCGGGCATCCAGGAGATCAACTTCCTCCGGCCACCATAGAATGCATCCACAAACTGCAGTATTTTATTGGAGAACGGGCAAAAACAGCGAGGCGGTTTCTAAAAGAGATAGACCACCCTTTACCAATGTCTGAAATAACCGTTTACGAGATCCCCAAAAAACAGCGCTACCACTACCTGGTGGAAGACCTCAATCACTTGAGAAAAGGCCACCATATGGGGCTGCTCTCTGAAGCGGGCAGTCCCGGAATTGCCGATCCCGGTGCTGAAATAGTCCGGAAAGCCTACGAAATGTCCATTGATGTGGTGCCTCTGTCGGGCCCCTCATCCCTGACTCTCGCTCTTATGTCGTCGGGACTCAACGGGCAAAGGTTCAGTTTTCATGGATACCTGAGCCCGAAGAAAGAGATTATAGGAAAAGACCTGAGAAAGCTGGAGCGAGCGGCTGAAAGAGACCGCGGATGCCACTTTTTCATTGAAACCCCCTACAGAAATATGCAGGTACTGGAGGCTGCCCTTCAAAATCTAAAATCCACTACCCTGCTTTCCATCCAATGCGATTTGCTGAGTGAAAACTCATACAGTATGACGCGCTCCATTGCCGCCTGGAAAAAATCTGCCAAACCCGATTTACACAAAAGACCCGCCGTTTTCCTGATCCAGTCGGCCTGGTAAAAACTATTTTTCATTAGAACTTTGCATCCGGGGCCCAATAATCCCTTCCCAGGCCCCAATAATGGCACGCTAATTGAATTCAGTAATGTTTTAGAGTGAAAAACCACGGAATGCAATCCTATAAAATTGTAAATGACCCCATTTACGGATTTATTACCGTCCCGCGCGGGATTTACCTGGATTTGCTGGACCATCCCTGGATGCAACGCCTCAGGAGAATTCATCAATTGGGATGTTCTCACCTTGTTTATCCCGGAGCAGTGCACAGCAGGTTTCACCATGTGCTGGGTGCTTTTCATCTCATGCAGCAAGCTTTGAAAATCCTGGAATCAAAGGGCACAAAAATCAGCGAGGAAGAAAAAAAAGGTGCCTGCCTTGCAATCCTGTTGCACGACCTCGGACACGGACCTTATTCCCACGCTCTGGAAGGGAAGCTGCTTCCTTTCTCCCACGAGCAAATCACCAAAGAGATCATCCGGTCACTGAATGAGGAATTCTCTGGTGAACTGGGACTGGCCTCCCAAATTTTCGAGGGAAAATACCACCGTCCCTTTCTCAATCAACTAGTCGCCAGTCAATTGGACATGGACAGAATGGACTACCTGAGCAGGGACAGTTTTTACACCGGGGTTGCTGAAGGGGTGATAAGCTACGACCGTATCACCTTAATGCTCAACACGGTTGATGACCAACTCGTCATTGAGGAAAAAGG
>PWJP01000093.1 GCA_003559985.1 Saprospirales bacterium | reverse complement strand
CGTTCGAGTACGAGTTCTTCACTCAGGTAAAACTGCACCTTTTTCATTTCGGCCTCGGATAAATTGAGCGACCGGTGCAGATCCTGCGTGTATGGGCTGAGATTGGGCGAACAGGAGGAGAGGATCACAAGTGCACCGAGTACCAGAAGAATATTTTTTATTGATAGCATTTCACAAAGGTTTGCATCAATAACGTTCAAAGCCCGTTTTTACAGCTGTTTTTTGACAAAAAAATTCTACAACTTGACAAAACAACCTTGGGTGGGATATGTGGATGTTCGGGAATTGGGTGGTAGTGTTATGCATCGCAGGGAATCCAAATCAGTCCGCATTTCACCGTTAGACTAATTGTTGCCGATTCCAATTCAATTGCTCTTATCTTTTTGTCTTGATACAAAATATCGCTACCAATTATTGATTTGAAAATGGGCGATAAAGTTTATGGGAGGTAGAATACGCACGTCCGTGCGTATCTACAGATAATGGATCTAAATCGGATTTGGGTAAATGACGCAAGGCATTGCGTCCCTACACGGAATTTTTTCAAAACCTATCCGCTATTACCAACTTTCCGAACTTTGTACTTTCGATACTTTCTACTTTTCACTGATTTAATCATCAAAATTTTTGGGAGTTGGGAAGAAACAGCGGTGGTTGCCTGTGTTGGGTTCCCTGTTCGAAAGCATAGGCCAGTCCCAGCAATGTTTTTTCACTGTAGGCGGATCCGAAGAATGAAATGCCGACCGGCAGTCCGTGGATTTGGCCCATGGGGACACTTATAATCGGGTATCCCGCAAAAGCAGCCGGGGATGAGGTGCCAAATTGAAAGGAATCCCCGTTGTACAAATCGGTGAGCCAGGCCGGAGTTCCTGTAGGGGCCACAATTGCATCCAGTTCATTTTCTTTTATTGCGAGGTCAATGCCCATTTCTCTGGAGTTAAAATGCATCAGGTGCAGTGCTTCGAGGTAGGTCTCGGCATCCAGGTCTTCTTTCCTCGCAGCCATTTCCAGATAGCTCTGGTTGAAATATCGCAGACTGATTTCGTCCTTTTCATTGAATGCCAATAAATCCCGGATGTTTGAAATGTCCGTATTTTCGGTTGTGGTCGCCAGGTATTGATTTAGGCTGGTTTTGTATTCGTAAAGCATCACTTCGAGTGCGTGATGGCCAGTTTCAGGGCTTACAATTTGATCCAGATAAATTATTTCAGCTCCCCGGGATTCCAAATACTCAATGGTGCTTTCCGTGAGTGAATCCACTTTAAAATTCCTGCCCTGGTGGGAGGTGTAATACCCTATTCGCTTCCCCTCCAGAGAAAATTGGTCCAAATGCTCAGCGTAGGAATTTTGATTCTGGTCGGTCATTGCATCAAGGGTTAGTGCTGCATCCCTGACAGTCCGGCTCATGGGGCCGGCCACATCCATATTGAAGGCAATGGGAATAATCCCGGCATTGCTCACAAGCCCCGAAGTGGGTTTCAGCCCCACGACACCATTGGCATGTGACGGACAAACAATGGAGCCGTTGGTCTCTGTTCCTATGGCAACCATGGTCAAATTGGCGGAAACCGCCACCCCGGATCCGGAGCTCGAACCGCAGGGATTTCGATCCAGGTAGAAGGGATTTAGAGTTTGACCACCGTGTCCGCTCCATCCACTGCTGGACATCATTCCCCGAAAATTGGCCCATTCGCTGAGGTTTGTTTTTCCGATGATAACCGCACCCGCTTCGCGCAATTTTTTTACCAGGACAGCATCTTCATCTGGCAGGTTGTTTTTAAGGGCTCTCGAGCCGGCTGTGGAGGGCATTCCGTCACCTGTGTCGATATTGTCCTTTAACATGACAGGTACGCCGTGCATGGGGCCGCGGTGGTTTCCCTCTTTGATTTCATCATCCAGCCGACTTGCAATTTCGAGGGCCTCCGGATTGAGTGCAATGACCGAATTCAAACAAGGGCCGTTTCTGTCCAGTTCTTCTATCCGGTCCAGGTAGAGTTGAACCACTTCAACAACTGTTAAACTGCCATCCCTGTAGTCTTTTTGAAGGTCTGCTATTTCCATTTCCAGTAGGGGAAAATCTTCATCGTAATGACCCTCACTTTCCATAACTTCTCCTTCACAGCCAGAAAAAACAATTGTTCCTAAAATCAGTCCCAATATGCAGGGGAGGGAGAGGGTAAAATGGTACGATTTTTTGATTGGCATAATTCCGGTTTTAATGGTGAATTGCAGATGGTTGATGAATTCTGAATGGGGATTTCTATTGCCAAATTTACTTAAGTTTATCCGTTGAAAAATACCTAACTCACTGTAAATAATACATAATTTAAACCTATGAAACCCCGTAAAGAATAACCTGGTATTATTCTAATCATAATTTGCCCTTTGATTAATTATTGCCCATTTCAACTTGATTGCTCTTACTTTTTGTCTTGATACAAAAAGTAACAAAAAAATCAAGGCCACGTATGAATTTAGCTAAAAAATCGGTCTCTCACCTAAAAGTTGTCAAACTTGTTCATAGGAATTTGCAAAGCACCATTACTGTGGGAAGAATCAGGGTTGGTACAGTTTGTTGTTATTGATTCCTTGAATCGTATTGTCGAATTCCTATGACCTTCAGACACTGACAACTTTTTTAACGGTGAGAAACCAATTTTTCTTAACGCCAAATTCATAAAAGCCTGCCCCCAACGCTTTGGTGGGGCCGGTTTAATATGGGTAATACCCGAAAGGGAATATTGAAACCAAGGAAAACTATTCTCAAAACACGCAATTCACTAATTGCCTCGCATTACGCAAAACCCTATCCGCCAATATCAACTTTCTAAACTTTCTACTTTCACTACTTTCTACTGTCATTTGCGTAGCAACCATGACCGCGCACTTCTCAAAATACCGGTCCACCCGCGCGAATCAAAACTTATTTACCCACAACAAAGACCTCGGTTCCCGGTCCGTATCTCAGCATGTAGATTCCGGGTGGGAAATTGCGCAAATCAAGGACCATATGGCTTTCCGGGCTTCGCTCCTTTACCAGTTTACCGGTAGCGGAATAGATTTTCACCATTTCGTAGAGATCGGGCTGGTCTATTTCCACATTCAGGTCCGAGGAGGCGGGATTGGGATAGAGTCTAAGCAATGGAGAGTCTTGAATATCGGTCACAGTCGTACCCACAATTTGTACAGTTTCGCAAATGGTAATCGTATCGCAGACAGTGGCTGCAGTCATGCATATTTCGTATTCTCCATCCTCCTCGTACTCATGGGTTGGACTTCGCTCTGTGGAGCTATTGCCGTCACCAAAGGACCAGATAAATTCTGCGCTGTCGCTTTCATTCATAAGCTGAACGGTGCCGCCCTCCAGTTCATAGGAGAAATCCGCATTAAACGCCCGCGGATCCTCGAGTGCAATTTCCAAACGCTGGCTGCACCCCAAAGTATCGGTAGCATTGACAATGTAAATTCCCGCAGGAAGACCTCTTACCACCTGGGTACTATCTCCAGTGCTCCAATTCAGTGTAAGTGGTCCCGTTCCCCCATCTGCGCGAACCTCTATAGAACCGTCGCTACTACGGGGGCACTCAGGATGCTCGATATCGGCAACCACAATGCGAATGGGGTCCGGTTCCTCCAGAGTTACTGTATCAGAAACAGAGGATTCGCAGGCATCTGTGGCTGTAAATGAATAAGTTCCTGCCGACAATCTTATCGGATTGGTCACAGAATCGCCGTGACTCCACGATATGCTGAAATCCTCCACATCGGTTTCCACTTCCACGGAAATAAAACCGGTTGGGTCTCCTCCGCACAGGGGTTCCTGAACCTCCGCAATGGTTGCCGAAATGCCCGATGATTCCGGGACCTCGACTGAATCGCTGAACTGAAATCCGCAGAGGTCGGTTACTGTGAAGGCGTAGGTGCCTGATGCCAGACTATCTGCAATAAGCGAATCGACCCCGTGGTCCCAGTCAACAAGGAATGGAGTGGTTCCTCCGCGAAGTTCTATGGAAACTCTGCCCGATTCTTCTCCAGGACAAGCCGGAGTGACTTGCAGTGAGTCCAACAGCAGTGAATCCGGATTGGTGATTGCGAAGCTGTCCACGGCCTGACATTCATTGGCGTCAGTGACAGTAACAAAATAAGTTCCAATGGGGACGCCCCCAAGTTCTGGTCCCTCCTGTCCGGTACTCCACTCGTATTCATAGGGAGGCGTACCACCTGCTGCTTCTACTGTAATCATTCCATCGGCTTCCCCGGGACAACTGACGGTATGGCTTTCCACCACTTCCAGATGAATGGAATCCGGTGCTCCCACTTCCATACTAAGTTCAAATGTACAGGAGCGACTATCAGTCACGGTCAATTGGTGAGTGCCTGCTGTCAAACCGGAGATTGATGCAGTGCTATCTCCCGTACTCCAGGCGAAGGTGTAGGGCGGTTCTCCACCGCTGATAAAAGGCTCCAATCCACCATCAGATGATTCCGGGCAGGAAGTTTCCGTCATGGCGTTTAGCATTCCCAGAGTTAATTCCAGGCCACCTTCATCGATCATTTCACTTATAAACTGGCCGTCATCTAAACTCACCATATAAACAGGTATATCAATTTCATCGGCCAGGATGCCGCCTCCCATTGACATCACACCCTCTTCATCATTGGAGATAATTATTGCAGTGGCTCCAGCCTCCTGAGCGTGAAAAGCTTTTTCGCTAAACTGACAACTACCGCGCAATGCCAGTGCGATATTCCCCTCCAACTCACCGGCATTTAGCAGTTCTCCACAACCAAATATTCCGATGTCCGAGCCGTCGTCCACGCGTACGACTGAGCCGGTTACAGTCTGTTCATTGGGATTGGCACCCCAGCCGTTGGTAAGGGCAGAATTGGAAAATAGGAACTGCCTTCGCAGGTCCTTGGGTTCAGTGAGTCTGACAGCGACTTGATTGACTTTTATCGCTTCAATTCTGTCCGAACTACTGAAATTTACTTGCGCAGAACCCATGCACCCCAGGCTGTCTTTTACATAAAAGTAGTGAATGCCCGGCCTAAGATTGGAAAAAGTATCGGAATCCTGAAAATCGAGCCTGTAATCGGCAAAAGTGAGGCCGCTTACCCCATCTCCACCTGATAGAACTACCATTCCATCTTCCGTGTTAAAGCAACTGGTTTCCTGGGCAAAAGCAATCTCGGCGGGAATTTCACATGCCGCAATTGGTGCCGAAATCAGCAGGGAAAAGAGGTGCGGGCTGTCGTCATGCAATTCTCCTTTGTGTGTAATCTGTACCAGGTAATCTCCCTCCGGCAAAACACCTGGAAAAACCACTTCCACATTATCGCGGAAATTATCCCCGGTTTCAGCCGGTGCTGCTGGATTGTCAGGGTTCATAATATATGGTTTATAAACGGCCCCTGAATCGGCTCCTGAAGTCGCAATAATCCGCATATCGAGGTCATTCATAAGCATGGGAGTGCGGTCATTGAGGGCCGGTTCAGGAGGTGGAGCGTGGGGATCAATCCAGGCGAGGGTAGCCTTGACCGGCGTATTTCCGTCGCCAAATATCTCATACCTTAAGGTGTCGCTCTGCTGTAAGTGATCTTCAATCAATTTGTTCTTTGCCGGGTCCAGTAGGAATTCGGCAGCGCGTTCAGCATTCAACAATCCCCAGCCAAAACTGTAGTCCGGCGCCGGTCCGGTCCCGGTTTCATCGGCTGTGTGGATGGCGAGACCGCGGAGGCTGGACGAAAGCATAAATTCACCGTGTAATCGCTCATGCAGTTCCTGAATTAACAGAAGTGATCCGGCCACATTGGGTCCTGACATGGAGGTTCCGCTGCTGGTGTTGTACGCTGCATTGCCGGTTCCCTGGGCGGAAAGCAGTCCGACGCCATCTCCCACAATATCGGGCTTGATACGTCCATCATTGGTGGGACCCCAACTGCTGAAATTACTCATGGTTATCACTTCCGGGGAGGATAACCCGCTGGGAACGGTATTCACTGCACCCACTGTGAGGATATTTTTGGCATTACCATAGGTGGGAATGCAGTCGTATCCAAATGCACCGCCATCCGGCTGCCTGAAATCATTGGACATCACCCAGTCGTTGCTGTCGGGGTGAAAAACAAAGTGAGGACCACTGTGATCGTCATTGCGGTTGTTGCCGGCTGATTTTACGATCAGGTAATATGGTGCATTGTACGTTATTTGATCCCAAAGGGCAGCTTTTGCAGTATAGAAGCCGAACTTATAATCTTCTGCAGGGTCGATGGAAATATCGCCAAACCAGTGCCATCCACTTTCTCCCGACCAATCTCCAAATGCCCACCCTGCCAGTGATCCATAGGAGTGATTTGAAATCAAAAGACCATCTGCGGCGGCTTCCGCCATTTCTCCGGAATCAAAAGACCAGTCGTGAGCCCATAGATTGGCAGCAGGAGCCATACCCCTGGCATCGGGTCTTACCCCTGAGGCAATAAGTGTTCCCGCTACATGGACAGCGTGGTTGTGGACCTGAGTAGCCCCATCCCGCTGCTCCACACGTCCAACGAGCTCCTGGTGGGTTTCGAGCACAGCGCCCGCATCCCACTCACCGATAATCATACCCTCGCCCTCGAGGTCGAGATTGGTTCTTCCATTGGGCTGTAGGTGGTTGGTTCCCGTTGAGATAGCAGCTCGCACATTGTTGTTGGTGTAGTATTCAGGTATTCCATTGACAAAGCGCATCAATTCGTAAACCATTCCATCCGGTGTCTCCACCCTCATGGGCAGCGATCTGGCAGTCATTTTTTCCAGGACTTCCTGACGCTCCAATTTTTGGGCCTCGCGTGATTCCTCTGCTATTTCCAGCAGGGCTTCCCGGTTGGTTTCTGCGACCGACTGAGCAGTCAATTGCAGAGCGGAAAAGGAGGTAAATGTAAGGACCAGAATTATCGAAAGGACCTTTTTTACAAGATTGTCAGTGGGTAGAGTGGGATGATTCATGTGCTTTATGTTTTTTTCAATAGATAAACTCAGCCACAACATAGATGTTTTAAGTTAACTACCCAAACTGTTAATTTACAGTAAGTTATTTTTAAGAAAAAACCGCCTTTTTTTAGGGAATGTTAAAACCTGAACACCAGTCCGACACCTGCATTGGAAACCTGAGGGCCCGGAATGACGGTCGGTCTTAATTGCATACTGAGGTCGTCATCGATGTCGAATGAAGCCAAATGTGCGGCCACAAATGCATCGATTACATTGAACAGATAGGTGAGGCCGAGTCCTATGTAAGTGAGTTCCATGTCTTTGCGATACCTGTCGCGAATATTCCGAATTCCGCGGGCATTCGGAATGACATTAATAAACTCGTCCTCTTCTTCATTAAGTCGCAGTTCGTAGGCGGTATTAAAGCGGTTGTATTGGTGTCTGTTAAAGTCCAGGGCATAGAGCAAACCCCCTGTGATTCCATAAATCACTCCTACCTTCAAATACTCTCCATTGTAGGCCTGGCCGGCTCCCGGGATTACGGCAGAAAAAAGAGCAGCTTTGGTTGGATTTCGCTCCTTTTGGCGGTTGACGAGAATATCATCCATAAATGCGGTCATTCTCGTTGAAGGAGTATCGATCTCTTCCGGATCAGGAGTGGTGAGTTCTACCCGATCTTCTGTGGGTATAGTATCAGCCAGGTTTTCAGCTTGTAATGTCATTGCTTGCGTCTGAAAATTCAGCAGCAGGCAGAAAAGCAAGGCAGTGGCAAAAACAATCCTGAGGCTCATATTACTTTGAGATACTCCAAAAGCTGATTCAAATGCTCCCGGTCATCAAAGTGAATGACAATTTGCCCATCACCCGTATTTTTTTCCCGGATATTAACTTTTGTGCCAAATCGCTGCAAGAGTTTGTCCTCCAGCATTTTGACCTGATTGCCCTGCTCCTTTTTAGAGGAGGCGGAAGCGGATTTTTTCGAGTCCTTACCCTTTTCGAGTTTTCGCACCCATTCTTCAGTGGCGCGTACCGAAAGGGATTTTTTGAGGATATCGTTCAGGAGTTGGAGTTGCTGATCTACTTTTTTCAGGCCTGCAATGGATCGTGCGTGGCCCATGGAAATTTTTTGATCTCTGACGGATTGTTGTACCTGGGGCGGGAGTTTTAACAATCTGAGGTAGTTGGTGACGGTACTTCTCCGTTTGCTGACTCGCTCTGACAAGCCCTCGTGGGTCAATTGACACTCGTCCATTAGTCTGTTGAGTGAAATGGCAATTTCAATGGGATTGAGATCCTGTCGCTGGATATTTTCAATAAGGGCCATTTCGAGCATGGCCTGGTCATTGGCCACCCTGATGTAAGCCGGTATTTCTTCCAGACCGGCTTTTTGAGAGGCGCGCCAGCGTCTTTCACCGGAGATGATCTGGTATGCATCATCGCTCAGTCTTCGGAGCGTAATCGGCTGAATGATGCCGTGAATTTTGATGGACTCGGTCAACTCTTCCAGTTCGCTGCTGCTGAACTCATTCCGGGGTTGAAAAGGATTGGCTTCGATATACTTAATGGGCACCATGGCCACCGTACTTGAAAGTTCTTTGACAATCTTTTTTTGGGTGCCTGTATCTTTGTCTTCTACTCCTGAGAGCAGTGCACGAATTCCCTTTCCGAGGTCTTTTTTCTTCATCTTAGCCATAAGCAAAAATTGATTGTCTGTACAAAATTATCCCTGACCAACGGGTTTGCTGTTGCGCTCTAAAAATTCTTTGGCCAGGTTGAGAAAATTGTAGGCCCCTTTACTACCTGCATCGTAGAGAATAACGGGTTTGTGAGCACTGGGCGATTCACCTATTCTGGCGTTTCGGTGTATGATGGTTTCAAAAACCTGATCACCCGCATGGGTTTTGACTTCATCCACAACGACTTTTGCCAGTCTCAATCGCTGGTCGTACATACTGAGGACTATGCCCTCAATCTCCAATTGGGGATTGACCGTTGATTTGACGAGCTGAATGGTGTTTTTCAGTTTTTGCAAACCCTCGAGTGCAAAAATTTCGCACTGAATGGGGATGAGCACCGAATCTGCTGCCGTGAGGGCGTTGATGGTAATCAAGCCGAGGGAGGGAAGGCAATCGATAAAGATGTAGTCGTAATGATCGCTCAGTTGATCGGTGACCTTTTTTATAAAAAACTCCCTTTGGATCTTTCCGGCCAACTCCAATTCCGCACCCACCAAATCTATTGAGGAGGGCAGGATGTGAAGGTTTACCAATTCGGTTTCCAGAATGGCATCTGCCGGATCCACTTCATTGATCAGACAATCGTACAGGCTGGATTCAACCTGATCCTCTGCGATACCAACACCGCTGGTGGCGTTGCACTGGGGGTCTGCATCGATGATCAAAACCTTGTGTTCCAGTGCTGCCAGACTGGCGGCCAGGTTAATGGCAGTGGTGGTTTTTCCGACCCCGCCTTTTTGATTTGCTATGGTAATTACTTTGCCCATTGATTATGCTGGTATCACAAGGTGAATTCATCTCCTATGGAAGGAAGAATGAGCTCCTTTCCCTTTTCTTTAAATCTGGCAACCGCCCTGTCCTTATTTTTGATCTCGATGAAGCCAAAAGTATCAAAGTGGCAACCAATTATTTTGTCGCATTTGACAAATTCAGCGGCGTGAAGTGCATCATCCACTCCCATGGTGAAATTGTCGCCTACCGGCAAGATAGCCAGGTCAGGTCTGCCGGAAGTGACCGGAATCAGTTGCATATCCATGTGGAGTGCCGTATCGCCAGCTATGTAGATGTTTTTGTCTTCGGACTTTAGAATGAAGCCGCCGGGATTGCCCCCGTAGGTACCGTCGGGCAAAACGCTGGAGTGGATGGCATTGACGTATTTCAAGTCGCCAAAATCAAAGGACCAACTGCCGCCGTGGTTCATCTCGTGTCCATCGAGTCCTTTTTCCTTATACCAACTCACGATTTCAAAGTTTGAAATGATCTTTGCACCGGAATTTTTTGCGATGGTTTCAGCATCCAGAACATGGTCCTGATGTCCGTGGGTCAACAGTACATAGTCCACGCGAATGGAATCCACATCGATGTCACCGGCTTTTTCATTCCCGGTAATAAAAGGATCCACAATCAGTTTTTTGCCACCTGTTTCGATCAAAAAGCAGGAATGACCTAAGAATTTCAGCTTCATAACTTCTCGCTTTAGTATTTATTCAAAAATTTGGGAGTGCAAAGGTAACCTTTAGACCTGACAAATTATAACAGATCGGCCTAAAAACCACTGATGTAAAAGAAGTGTCCCGGTCTGGTAATCAGTAGGCTCTGATCTCTTTTTTCTCCATGTAGTACATGAATGCGCGATTGGCAACAGCATTGCCACCGGGAGTGGGATAATTGCCCGTAAAGTACCAGTCTCCCATGCTGTGCGGGCAGGCTTTGTGCAAACCCTCCACAGACTGATAAATGACCTTTACAGGGATATCGACCTCCGGAGGGGTCAGCAATACGGCAATTTTATTGGAAATCTCCTCCTCAGAAAACTGGTCGTAGAGTGAGACGAGTTCATTGTTAATCTGGTCTTTAGGCAAGTCTTTTTGCGCGAGGCATCGTTCGTAGGCCTCTTCCAATAGGTGCTCTTTTCCATTGTCTCGAAGCAGTTCGACCATTGCCCTGAAGGCTACGAATTTGCTCATCTGAGACATGTCAATTCCGTAGCAATCCGGGTATCGGATTTGGGGTGCGGATGAGAGGATTACCATGGAGGCCGGGTGTAGCCTGTTGGCTATTTTGATGATGCTGTCTCTGAGTGTGGTTCCACGAACTATGGAATCGTCGAGCAGCACCAATTTATCGACATTGTTTTTTACGATTCCGTAGGTGACGTCATAGACGTGCGACACCATGTCTCCGCGCACAACCTCATCTGCTATAAAAGTGCGCATTTTGGCATCCTTCACGATGATTTTTTCCACCCGGGGTCTCAAATTGAGGACTTTATCCAGCCCCTTCATCTCCCCCTTTTTGTGGAGCTTTTTTATCTTATCTGCTTTGGATTTATTGAGGTATTTTTCCAGGCCGTCAATCAGACCATAAAAGGCTGTTTCAGCGGTATTGGGCACGGCTGACCAAACGGTGTTTTCGAGGTCGTGGCCCACTGCTTCAAGGGCGCGGGAGGTGAGTTGTTCACCCAGTTGTTTTCGCTCCAGGTAAATATCCCGGTCGGTGCCCCGGGAGAAATAAATTCGCTCAAAGGAACAAGACCGCTTTTCTCCGGGCTGAGTATAGGGTTCTTCCAGTATCCTGCCGTCCTTTTTTACAATGAGAGCATGGCCTTCTTTGACTTCTTTGACTTCTTTGTAGCGCACGTTCATGGCGGTCTGAATAGCCGGACGTTCGGAGGCCACTACAACCACTTCATCATCGGCGTAGTAGTAGGCGGGACGGATGCCGTTCGGATCTCTCAGGACAAAGGCATCTCCGTGTCCTATCATGCCACTCATCACAAAACCACCGTCAAATTTCTTGCAGGCGCGCCTCAACATACGGGCTACATCCAGGTGTTTGAAGATCAACTGATTTATTTCCTGATTGGAGTAGCCATCGGGCTTAAACCAGGTGTAGAGTCGCTCCACCTCGTCATCCAAAAAATGCCCTAGTTTTTCCAGTACTGTCACTGTGTCGGATTGCGCTTTGGGGTACTGGCCGAGTTGAACCAGTTGGGAAAAGAGTTCATCGACATTGGTGAGGTTGAAGTTTCCGGCAAGTACCAGGTTCCGGGTGATCCAGTTGTTTTGTCTCAAAAACGGGTGAACCGTCTCAATGCTGTTGTCACCGTGGGTGCCGTATCTGAGGTGTCCCAGGTACAATTCTCCCACATAGGGTTTGTTGCGCTTCAGCCATTCCGGGTCTTCGAATTTCTCCGGGTCAAGCTCATCGAAGTGGCTGAAAATTCCCGAAAAAAGGTCCTTCAGGTAATTAGCGCTCATACTCCTTCGGCGTGAAATGTAGCGGTGACCGGGGGGCTGGTCGAGTTTTATGCAGGCCAGTCCGG
>PWJP01000084.1 GCA_003559985.1 Saprospirales bacterium | reverse complement strand
ACCACAAACACGTCGGCAGCTTACATGCCGCGGATGCAGAAATGGCCATTGAAAACGCCAGAGATGTTTATACCCGGCGCAATGAGGGCGTGAGTATTTGGGTGGTGGAATCCAAACACGTCAAGGCCTCCAATCCGGCAGATGAAGGGTCTCTTTTTGAACCCGCTGACAATAAAATTTACCGCCACCCCACTTTTTACGACCTGCCGGATGAGGTCAAGCATATGTAAGATTACTGAAGTCAACTTTTAATACCGAAAACATGAAATCCTATACGGAATATGAACCGCTCGCGGAATATGTCCTTAGAGCGGCCGACAATACACTGATTCTCGGTCACAGATTATCAGAACTCTGTGGTCACGGACCGGTTTTGGAACAAGACATTGCCATAACCAATATGGCACTGGATCTTTTGGGACAGTCGCGCATGTATCTGCAATACGCAGCAGAACTCATTGGTGGGGAAGAAACAGAAGACACCCTGGCGTTTCACC
Source organism: Saprospirales bacterium (assembly GCA_003559985.1). GTDB lineage: Bacteria > Bacteroidota > Bacteroidia > Chitinophagales > Saprospiraceae > PWJY01. Next base: position 11,588 of record PWJP01000084.1, on the reverse strand, counting down.
GGGACGGGATGCAGTTTAGAAACTGCCAGTTGGTTGAACTCCCCAATGGCGATTTTGCCCACACCATCTTCCGTCAATTTATTTTCGACTCCTGGCACTTCTTTTTTGTAGATGCCCTTACCAGATCCGGGGATGAACGTCTTCGCGACATAGCTGAGAAATCAATCAAAGAAGTGGCATACCACAGAAAATTCAGCTCAGAGTGGACGATCAGACTTGGGGACGGTACGGAAGAGAGCAAAAAGAGAATGGAAAAAGCCATCGACAGCCTCTGGGCTTACAGTGGAGAACTCACTCAAGTGGATGAACTCGACCAATTGATGGCAGATAGAGGTATTGGGGTAGATTTGAATCAAGTAAAATCCCTCTCTAACGAGTACCGATCTCAGATTTTAGATAGAGCCGGACTGCAGGTGCCCGAAGATGCATTTATGTACAGCGGTGGTAAAAAAGGTATTCACACGGAACACCACGGATATATTTTGGCTGAAATGCAGCATGTACAAAGAACCTATCCGGGACAAAAATGGTAAACCTATTATGAATCACACGGCGATTGACATAACGGAAAAGGAAATTTGGGAGATACTGGAGAATGTTAAAGACCCGGAAATCCCTGTCATCTCTGTGGTTGATCTGGGGATTGTTCGTGACATAGAGAAGGTGGACGGCAAGTGGGTGGTTACCATCACTCCCACCTACTCCGGTTGCCCTGCCATGAGTGTCATCCAAATGGAAATCACCACTGCCCTGTTGGATGCCGGTATCAATGACCTGGAGGTCAAAACTGTTTTATCACCAGCCTGGACCACAAAATGGATGTCGGAAAAGGGTAAAAAAGCTCTTAAGGAATACGGCATCGCCCCACCACTCGATAACGAAGGCAAAGAATCTGAACTATTTGGTGACATGCCTGCCATCGAGTGCCCCCACTGTGGCTCCAAAAACACCACAATGACCAATCGATTTGGCAGTACACCCTGCAAATCCCTGCATCAGTGCAAGGATTGCAAGGAGCCCTTTGATTACTTTAAATGCCATTGATTGCAACTGCTGTGCTGAGGGCTTAAAACTTCGTTGATAGTGCCCCTCCTATTCCAGTACTTACCCCACCTCAATCAAATCAAATTTCTAACTATACAACTGAATCTACTTTACAAACAAGGTGGTTTTGCCAATACAAATGAGCCAACTTAAGCAATGTGAGGTTCAAGCTCAGATTCCAACTGAGAAAGACTCATGTATCCGGATTTCCTCCAGAGAATTTCACCATTTTGGAAAAGTATCATCGTTGGTACACCCCTGACTTGTAAGGATTGCGCAGCTTTGGGGTTTTTATCGACATCGATTTTCACCACCTTAATATCTCCACTGTGCTTTGAAGCCAATTGGGCCAGTACGGGAGAAAGCATTTTGCAGGGTCCACACCAATTGGCGTAAAAGTCCACCAAAACCGGGGTATCAGATTCAATTAGTTCTTTGAAGCTCACTTTTTTCTTCGTTGCGTTCATGATCATATGTTTTTTGTCAAAAATTACCACTATCGGTATTACATTGACAAAGTTACGGCGACCTATATGCAACGATTGTGACAAATGTTACACAAGCGAAATTTTCAGAAAACCTGGACAGCAATGAAAAAAAAAGATTTATGACTGCAAACACAGTTAATATCTTCTGAACCAACAATTGGAGCTTCAGTCAAACAAGAGCGAGCAAATTTCCGGAGTTGGGTTTATTCACTCACCCACTGGAATTTCCGACTCACCACACCTCCGTCCGTTTTAATACGAACAATGTAGAGGCCGGTAGCTTTTTCAGAAAGGTCAAAGTGGTACCTGTTTGAGGCGATGTCGTCGCGCTGCATGATCAATTTACCCATCACATCGTAAACCTGTATCTCCTCAATTTCAAAGCCTCCGTTCATGTGGAGATTGATACCCTGGCCGGGGCCGGATGGATTGGGGAAAAGATGGAGAAGGTCCTCACCAAATTCAGTGATAGTCTCAGCTCCGGGACGAATAATGTCAATAAATGCTGTTGTCTCCGGGAACAAAAACTCTGATTCATCAGCGAAAAAACCGGTAATGTTCTTCAGATCAAGTTGAAGTGAAAAGTATTGGTCTTCAGAATTATCAAGCCTGATTCCATCAATGTCATCCTCGGTCACAATACTCACCTCGGCAACAATCCCATAACCGGCGGCACCGAAGCCGTCCGTTCTTGTCAGTGCAAAATCTAACTGACTGTCGAAGGACTTTGCCATAAACAGAGAGGGACCATCGTATGTCAACCAGGACTGGTTGTGCTCGTGGGCATCGAACTCCGATATACCAAATGGGGCATTGTTGAAAAAGTAGGTCATTGAAATGCCGTGCAAATCAACAACCGGATTGGAATTGCTTCCAACTACCACATCAAAAGTCACCCTATCACCGGCTTGATAGGGCCCGGTAGAAGATTCGACAAGGCTTACAGAATAGGGCTTGTATTCAAAATTAGATTCCGTGACAAGGGTGTGCACATTGTGATAAAAATTGCTAATAGCTGCTGTATCTGCTGCGGTGACAACACCATCTCCATCGGTATCTGCGTGTTTTAAGTTTTCTCCGGTGTATTGCTTATCGTCCCAGTCGTCACCGGATTGTCCGTACCAATTTTGAAGATCCACATCATCCCGAGCTGCTCCGGTTTCACCCATATACCATCCAAGAGTGAGTAGATCTCGCATATCAACTTTCCCGTCGTAATTGACATCACCCGGCCACACACAATCATCGATACAAACACAGATAGAGTCAATCACCAGATCAATAACTTCAATCTCAACCTTGACGATTTGGCAATCCGGTTGGCCATCTACACAGTATTCCAACTCAAATTCATCCTGCCCGACAAAATCCTCATCTGGTTCGTAAACAACCAGGTTATTCCCACTCACTGTGTTGCAACCAATGGTAACCGCATCGTAACCGGGATAAACGGTGAGGTCGCCATAGTCAGGCTCCTGGGTGGTATGGAACATAAAGTTGGAAATGGGTACGTCGTAGTTGATTACCAACGGTCTGTTTTTCGTGGTAGTCAACTTGTAGGTCGCATCATTTTGAGGACTGAGGTTGCCGACGAAGATATTGACTTTGGCCGTCTCACAGTTTCCAAGAATGCAAACCGTATATGTGAACTGGTCATGTCCTGAAAAATCCAGATCAGGGGCATAAGTAAAATTACCGTTCCCATTGTGGGTGAGACTTCCGTCATCGGGCTGGGTAAAGGAATTGATATTTATATTGTTCTTGAGGTCGTTCTCCAATACATTGAAATCTACACTTTCATTCAGCGGGGTGTAGATGTAGTCGTCCACCAGGAACGAATTGGGTTTTTCCAAATCGTGAATGGTGATATAAACTGTGGTGATATAAGAACTGTCGAGTTCGAATTCAAAGGAATCCTGACCTGTGACATTCTGAATGGGAGTGTACTCCCAAATTCCGGTCTCACTCTGCTGTTCCACCACTCCCAAATCGGGATCCTGAGTCAATTCGAATCCATCTGATGGAAGAGACACACGAATGGACCGGTTGAGCATGGTGTGCAAATGAATGGTGGAATGATCGACCATATCAGCGGTATCAACTACATTGATGTGCGCTGTTGCACTTCCGCATTCTCCGATACTGTCACATGCTGCGTACCTGACATAAGCCATTCCACTAAAATCCTCAGTGGGTTTGAAGAAAAGGCTGTCGTTCACAATGTCAACCTGTCCATTATTAACAGCAGAAACATTGCTAATACTCAAATCACCAAGGGTAGAACTGTCATTGGCCATCAAATCCAAAAAGGTCCAGTCACTATCTGTCGGAACCATAAACTCATCATCATTGATCCAAACTATGGACTCCTTGACATCAAAGGCATAGTGGTACCACTTTATGATCGGATTGCCCCCCACTGTGTAATAAACCTCCACCGACACACTGTCCCTTCCAACAAAGGAAGAATCAGGAGTGTATGTGAAATACCGATTCATACCATTTCCGGCCCTCGAAGCAGAACCGTTGTTTGGGTGACTAATTATGTAGAGGGTAAAGGCGCTGAAAGTGTTTGACTCAAATGTTGAATCCTTGAGAATTTCATGGGTCTCATAGGGGCTGTGGGACTGTGACTGAGCAGTAGCCTCAGTTGTGTGAGTCAGGCAACTTACAAGCAACACCTGCAAGAAAATAAGGAATGCCTTGTTCATGAGTTCAACCAGTTGATGTTTGGTACAAAAGTAGGCATTTTTTGGACATCTGAAAAATTTTCATATAAATATTTTTTCTATATCATATTACAAATTTATATAATCTATATAATTGCCCATTTGTAAAGGCGTGGAGGTGGCCGTTCTATGCAACAAAAAGCTACATATAAATATTTTTTTTTTGTGACCTCATACATAATTTTTTTTGTGAGTGATTGACCATCAATCGGATAAATATACTAATTTTACTATTTGAAAATAGTATCTCCTATGGACTTTTCCAACATAAAACTGGTTAAAGTGCTTCAGTCATTCAATACCACGGAACTGAACCGGCTGGAAAAATTTGTCCGATCACCCTATTTTAATGTCAGCGATTCCATATTGGGGTTGTTTGATATCATTTACACAGCAATACGAGAGGAAAAACCTACCCTGTTGGATAAAGAGCAGGTGTTCGAGCAGCTTTATCCTGGAAAAAAATACTCGGACAGCAGATTTCGCAAACTTTGCTCTGACCTATTAAAACTCACTGAGGAGTTTCTCGCCATTGAAGAGTTCAAGGAAAATCCATTGCACGAGGCGAGTTACCTCATGCAGGCAATCAGCAATCGGCGCATTGCCCCTCTGTACAATTCTGTGCTGAAGTCGGCAAGACGGTTATCCGACCGGCAGCAGGAAATTGCCCCTTCCTACTACTACTACCAGTACGAGATTGAAAAAAATTACGACAACATGATGGAGGCGGAATTCAAGCGCGAACACCGTTTAAATCTCGAGCAGATTGCGAGAAACCTCGATTACTTTTTCATAGCTGAAAAGCTTCGCTATCTCAATTCAGGACTTAGTCGGAAACGATTTGTCAAACAAGATTACGAGTTTTTGTTCATCGATGAAATTCTCGGACACCTGGAAGGTCACGACTACGAAAATATCCCACAGATTTCCATCAATCACACCATTTACAAAGTCTATGAATCGCCGGAAGAGGACGAGCACTATTTCACTCTTAAATCACTAATTTTCAAACACCTGCATCACTTCCCTAAAATGCAGGCGCGGGGCATATTTCTGGATGCCATCAACTTTTGTGTAAGGCGGCTGAACCAGGGACACCAAAACTTCCTCAAAGAGTTGTTTTTCCTGTATAAATACGCCATTGAAAACGACATTCTTCTGGTCAACAATGAGTTTTCGCCCTGGACTTTTAAAAACATCGTAATCGTGGGGCTCAGGTTAAGAGAATTTGAATGGACCGAAAAATTCATCCACAATTACAGCCAATACATCAATGATAAACAGCGGGAGAATGCTGTGACTTTCAACCTCGCCAGATTGTACCTCTACATGGGTGATTACAACAAGGTACTCGAACTGCTCCGGGCCGTGGAATTCGACGATATTTCATACAATCTCGGTGCCAAGGCCATGTTGCTTGTGACTTATTACGAGTTGGATGAAATTGATGTGCTGCTCTCTTTTCTCAGCTCATTCAGGGTTTTTCTCAACCGCAAAAAAAATAAGCTTCCAGAACAGCGGAGAAAAAACTACATCAACCTCATCAAGTACACTCAAAAGCTGGCTCGACTCAATCCCATGGACCAGGAATCGGTCAGAGCATTAAAGAAAGAAATAAGCGAAGAGGGGAATATTGCCGACATAAAATGGCTCACCGAAAAGGTAGAAGAACTTGAGAAGTAAAAGGCTGTTGTAATTACAGAAAGGGCTTATGAGATAAAATTCCCATGGTTCAGGGGACTGTCCATAAATTTTCAGCCTTTGGATCGCAGTTTGGAGCTCAGGAAAGGCACTTTCAAAAAATGTTTACTTTCGCTCCATAAAACTTTCTCCATTCATGCAAAACCAACTCTCACTTCCCCGTCGAAAATACCCCGCTAAATTACTATTCCTCGGTGAGTACTCTGTACTTTCGGGTTCCGATGCCCTGGCACTTCCCTTCCACAGATTTTCAGGAGCCTGGGTCCGGGGTGATGACACACTAACAGGCCAGGAAAAAGTACTGGAGCCATTTATCCAATACCTCGAAAAATTATTTGCCTCAGATGAACAGGAAGCTTTTTTAGATTTGGAAAAAATGAAGCGGGCTTTTGAGGCGGGTTGGCGCCTTAAATCCAGCATTCCCGTGGGAGTGGGACTCGGCAGTTCAGGTATGCTCTGCGCCTCCGTTTACGATGCTTTTGCAAATAAAAAACCCACTAGTCCGGAAGAAACCCACCAAATGCTCCAAAAAATGGAGGCATTTTTTCACGGCAGTAGTTCGGGTATGGACCCACTCGTGAGTTACTTGGAAAAAGCCGTTTTGCTTCAAGACGGAAAAACTCTAATCCCTGAAATCTACGGTTCAGTTGGAAATCCACCTTTTTTCACCGGTCTTTTGGACAGCCAAATCAAGCGAAATACCGCGGCTCTGGTTCCATTGTACCGCAAAAAAGTAAATGAGCCTGAAAGTGAGTTGGTGCTGAAAAACGATTACATCCCATCTGTGAATAGAGCCATTTCAGCCTATCTGAACCACCAACCGGAAAATCTGTGGCTCGAATTGCGGCAATTAATCCTTTTTCAATACGAATTTTTTGAACCCATGATACCTGAAGGAATAAGGGAAATATGGCAGCGGGGAATGCTCGATGAGAGTTTTTATCTAAAACTCTGCGGAGCAGGAGGGGGTGGATATTTTTACGTATTTTCCAAAAAGGAGGAGATGGTGAAAGATTTACCCAACGTCATTTCCATTGCCGGAGACCTCTTCATTTCTAAGACTGACGAGTAAAAAGGCCGGTGGCAGGTTTTTAAGGACAAAATTCACTTTCACATTGCCAAAAACTTTTTTGTACAGATTTTTCTTGACAAGTGAGTAGTGCACCTGCACATACTTGCCATTAGGTACCAGCGATTTCCTACACTGATCCACTATACCCTCTGCGACTTTTTCCGGAAAAACGGTAAAAGGAAGGGCAGAAACGACGTAACTAACCTCATCGATTTCCATTTCCTTCAACACATCATCGAGCTCTTCAGCTGAGCGCTTGTAGAAATGAAACCTGGGGTCGTCTATTTCTTCCAACTGATTGCAGAATGCCTCGTTTATCTCAAAAACGATGAGTTTGGAATCGGGTTTCATTTGCTTGAGCAGATGAAGGCTAATCACCCCATCACCGGCGCCTAGTTCAACGATGGTATCGGCCTTATCGAAGTCAATTTGCCTGGCAATACTGCGGCACAAGTAGCGGGAACTCCTGGTTACCGTCCCCACTTCCTTCAGATTTTTCAAGCTCTCTGAAAGAAAGTCCAATCTCTTCATTCCTAATCAGTTTAAATGTTTTAATTCTTCAAAGATACCACTTAATTCTCTAATCAACTCACCCTGAATCCTTTTACCTTCTACATATGGAACAACATAGGCCCCGTCAATACCCCCTGTGCGAACCTGGTCCCTGAAATCAACTATCCCTTCGTAGCTGTGATTAAAACCCACAGTATAGCGGTAAAATTCACTATCCATACTTCTTTCTATTTCCGGGTGGGAATACCGGTTGAGGGCGTCCACATTGAGCATTGACCTGGTAGCTGATATTTGGACTTTGAAGTAAACCCCCTCACGGTCTCTCAAAAAATCCCTGTAGCGAGAGGATAAATAAGCGTCGGGTTCTAGTTTACCCCTGATTTCTACTCCTTCTACTTTTCTTCCTTCTTGGTACAATGCGGGCACGACCCTTCTGTTGGCCTCCTGTCCGGCATAGTATGGCTCCCTGTTAATTTGATTCAAGGCCACCGGGTACTGAGACCCATAACCAACAACGGTAATTCGCTCTGGTTCAATCCCCTTGTCAATCAGCAAATTCGCAATAGCCTCTGCTTTATTGATCGAGAAAAACAGATCCAGATGAAGTGGAGATGAACCTGCTGAAAACCCTGATAGCTTTAATTCTAGGTTGGAATTTGCGCTAAGTATTCTCGCCAAGCGGTCCGCTTTTTTTACATTGTCCTCAAAGAGAATCTCGCCATCACTTCCATAGTAAAAGGGCTCGACCACCAATTCAATTTCTTCAATCTCCTCAAATTTTTCCTCTGGTTCCTCATCTATCGGTTCCTCAATGACAACCTCCTCCGACTCCTCCTCATCAGAAGGTACTTCTTCCGGCTCTTCAAAAACAACTTCCTCCGGCTCCTCTGCCGGTTCGTCCTCTTCTGCCGGGATTTCTTCCGGGGCTTCCTCTTTTTGTTCTAAAAATGCGAGTGCCCATTCCGCATCAAACTGTAGAAAATCCGGAATTACGGGCAACGGGAACAAGGCATTGACAATCAGGCTGTCCATGGGTTCAAACTGGTCTTCCCATGCATTTCGAAAATAAGCGAGATAGAGATCATAGCCCCCTCTGCCACCCGGTCTGTCTGAGGCAAAAACTGAGGTGTTTCCGTCATTGGATATACGAAAGAACCTATCGTTACCCGCGGAATTCAGCGGCCGCCCAATATTCTCCACCCACGACCAGGTTTTTGTTTCCGGGTTCCAATGTGCGTGAAAGATGTCCATTTTTCCTATGCTGCTGAGGCGATTAGATGAGAAAAACAGCTCTCTGCCTCCCTCTGTCATAAAAGGGTCCAGTTCATCGTATTCGCTATTGACTTCAGGTCCCAGGTTCAGTGGCTCACTCCACTCCCCGTTTCTCCGCATGGCCATATAAATATCGTAACCTCCATGTCCTCCGGGACGATTGCTGGCAAAAAGAATGGTAGAATCGTTGACAAAGGTCAATCCCTGGTCCCCCAACTCCGGGACAAAGGGCGATTCCAACGGAGCCAATTTCCCGACCTCATTTCTGTCTATTCCAAAAGTATCGGTAAAAACCCGGCCCACATCCACTGAAAATCCGCGAAAATAGTATAGCACCTGGCCCTGATTGGAAAAATCCAAAGCCAGGTCGTGTATGGGAGAATTTAATTCTTCACTTATGTGGCGAATATCTACCCACTCCCCTCCCGAGAGATCCGCCATATACATATCGGATGAGTAATGTCCAAAAACTGTATCGGGCACTCCCATTTTATCAGTCATACCGCCGGTTGAACCGGGCCGGCTGGATGAAAAATAGATCCGCTCCGGGATATTGGGTGAAAAAAGTGGTCTGATCTCATTGCCGCTAGTATTAATATTAGGACCCATATTTTCTACCATCACGTCCATGCGCCTGCCCGGTATCCTCAATCCGGTTGAGGCTCTCATTATTTGATTACGAATTACCTGCCGGTCGGGATGGTCTTTGGGAATCAGTCTTAGATAATCTTTATAGGCAGCTATTACCTCATCAAATTCGAAACGGTGGTGTTGGATCATGGCCCGAAGGCGGGTCATTTCAGGAGAGGGTTCTTCAACTGCTTTAAAAATATGAACCAGGGCGGAATCGGCTGTTCTGAGGTCTCCGGTTTTGTATAGCGACATTGCCCTACCTTCGAGAGATTGCTGATCTTCCGGGTTGAAAAACAATGCGCTGTTGTACTCATCCAATGCTCTTTCGTAATGCTTGTGCATAAAGAAAGTATCGGCCATGCTCCGGTGGTACAAATACTCTTCTTGTGCGGTAAGACTATTGACCAGCAGGGGCATTAAGAATAACAGACCGCAAAAAGTCCAGCGGGAAAAACACCCTTTGCACTTCATCCCTATCTAATTCAACTGATTAAATTTTACAATTCTCCCCGTCACTTGTCTTGAATTCTTCTTCACCGGTCTATATGACAATGTTGCCACAATAATTAAAATCATCAAAATGAATTTCTGGACGAATCCAGACATGCTTCGGTTGAAACTTTGTCAAAAAAAGCAAGCGGGAAGGTCAAAACGCAATTCACCTTGTTCAAATTTCCCTGTCCGGGTCAAAGGCCTCCAGATAATCGGCTACTTTCCTCACATATGAACCACCCAGAAATCCGTCAACCACCCTGTGGTCGTAGGACAATGACAGATACATCATTTGCCTTACAGCAATTACATCTCCGTATTCGGTCTCTACCACTGCGGGTTTTTTCCGAATTGCTCCAGTGGCGAGGATAGCAACTTGCGGTTGAGGGATAATGGGTGTGCCCATTACATTGCCAAAAGTCCCTACATTGGTAAGAGAGAAAGTACCGCCCTGTATCTCATCGGGACCGAGTTTATTTTCTCTGGCCCTCTTGGCGAGATCATTTACAGCAGCGGCCAGTCCGGCGAGGTTGTACCTATCTGCATTTTTGATTACAGGAACAATCAGGTTGCCATTGGGCAACGCGGTGGCCATTCCTATGTGAATATTGTTCTTCTTGATGATGTTATCCCCGCTTACGGAAATATTGATCATTGGGAAATCCCTAATTGCCTTGCAGACCGCTTCCATAAAGATGGGGGTAAAGGTGATTTTCTCCCCGTGCTTCTCCATAAAAGCATCTTTATTCTTGCTGCGCCATGTAAAGAGGTTGGTCACATCGGCCTCAACGAATGAGGTCACATGGGGTGAAGTTTGTTTGGACTCCACCATATGATGTGCAATCATCTTGCGCATGCGGTCCATTTCGATCACCTCTTCATTGGGCCCGGCACTGACGGCCGTACCGGTTTGTTTAGTTTCAGCAGTTTTTTGCGGTTGGGTTTGTGGCTGAGGTTGTTCCGTCGGCGCTGCAACTTTGCCCGCAGCACGCTGCTCCAGGTAATTCAAAATATCGTTTTTGGTGACGCGCCCGCTCATTCCCGAGCCGGATATGGACTCAAGTTCAGCGGCTGTCACTCCCTCTTTGGAAGCGATACTTCTGACCAGCGGGCTGAAAAACTTTTTTGAAGCTCCCACAGAACCGGGTCGCAGTTCTTCTTCACTCACAGCTTTTGAAGCGGTTTGTGGAGCAGGTTCAGGTTTTTCATCTTTTTCCTTTTTCGGCGTTGACTCAGCCGATTCTGCAGAAGGTGCTGCCTCGTCTTCAGGAGCGGGCTCTGCCACTGCCGGGGACGACTGCACATCGCCCTCTTCGCCCTCCGTTTCAATATGGGCTATCACCTTACCAATTTCCACCACTTCGTCTTCGGGAAAAAGAATTTTTGAGATTACGCCATCCACTGGGGAGGGTATTTCACTATCCACTTTGTCGGTGGCGATTTCGAGTATGGTTTCATCCATTTCGACTGAATCACCTTCCTTTTTCAACCACTTGAGAATAGTGGCTTCCATTATACTTTCACCCATCTTGGGCATTATGAGATCAACCTTTGCCATGCATTAAAAATTTTTGCAAAAATACATCATTTAATCGCGGGATAAAAATAATCTGAGCATATTGAGTGCCAAAAGCCCCGACTTTT
>PWJP01000180.1 GCA_003559985.1 Saprospirales bacterium | reverse complement strand
TTTGCTCCATCGGATACCGAAGCGAAAAAGCGGGGGAAAAATTGATGGAATTCGGCTATCAGAATGTTTACAACCTTTACGGCAGCGTTTTTGAATGGGCCAACAGGGGCTATCCTTTGGTAGATCCCTTCGACCAACCCACCCAGAAAGTCCACGTCTATAATGCGAGATGGGGCCGCTGGGTGACCTCTGATAACATCCGGAAAGTGCGGTAATTGGACCCATTTGCTGAGCTGATTTACATCACATGCTTTTATTCGAACAAAAATCACCTCCGGGACCTTAACCTTGGTAAGAGGGTTAATAAAGAAAAAAATTGTCGTGAACGACCACAGAAATACAGGTATCATCGAAAGTTTTCCCCACAACAGGGCCATGGGATTGTACACCGATCTATATCAACTCACCATGGCTCAGGGCTATTTTCTTTCAGGTCGAAAAGACGAGCGAGCCACATTTGATTACTTTTTTAGAAAAAATCCCTTTGGAGGGGGTTATGTGGTTTTTGCCGGATTGGGAGACCTGCTGGATGCGATCGACAACTATTACTTTGATGAAGCGCAAATCGAATATCTGCGCGAGGAGGGATTTGACCCGGATTTTTTGGCCTACCTGAAGGATTTCAACTTTGAGGGAAACCTGGATTCTATGCGCGAAGGAGAGGTTGTTTTTGCCAATGAACCCATTGCGATTGTGAATGGCAAATTGATAGAGTGTCAATTGATCGAAACCCTCCTCCTCAACTACCTCAACTTTCAGTCTCTGATCGCCACAAAAGCATCACGCCTCAGACAAGTAGCAGGAGACAACACGCTGCTGGATTTTGGTTTGAGGAGATCTCACGGACCGGGTGGCTTTCAGGCGGCGCGAGCGGCATATGTGGGAGGAGCAGATGGCACCTCCAATGTCATGGCAGGACATCACTGCGGAATACCGGTCAGCGGTACCATGGCCCATTCCTGGATACAGAGTTTTGAGAGTGAAAAGGAAGCATTCAGGACTTTCGCCTCTACCTTCCGGGGTGACATAATCCTGCTGGTGGATACCTACAACACCCTGAAATCCGGTGTGCCAAATGCGATAAAACTGGCCCTGGAATTAAAAAAGGAGGGGCGGAATCTTTCAGGAATCAGACTCGACAGTGGGGACCTGGCCTACCTCAGTAAAAAAGCGAGGGCCATGCTGGATGAAGCAGGTCTGAACGAGGTAAAAATTTTCGCCTCCAACCAACTGGACGAATACGTGATTCGCAGTCTGAATGAACAGGGCGCTCAACTAGACGGATATGGAGTGGGTACCAAACTGGCCACTGGCCAACCGGATTCGGCCCTCGATGGGGTTTACAAATTGTCCGGGGTTAATGACAAACCCGCCCTGAAAATAAGTGAGAACGTGGAGAAGGTGAATCTGCCCGGCGTTAAAAAAGTGTGGAGGTTTACCGATAAACAGGGGCAATTTCTTCTGGACGGGGTTTTACTGAGAGATGAAAATCTGTGCTATGCTCTGTACCATCCCCATTTTCCAGAGAAAAACACTACCGTTTTCGAGCTGACAAAAGAGGAAATCATCTCGCCGGTCCTTCGCAATGGCAAACGCGTATCGAAAACGCCTAAGCTTCATGAAGTGAAAGACTTCGCCATCTCCCGATTAAAAAAACTGCCACCGGAAGTCAGAAGGTTTGAATTCCCCCATATATACAGGGTAGGAATATCCGAGGGTTTGCTAAACCTCCGGAAACACCTCGTGGAGGAGGCAACCATAAAGTTCGATCAGGAAATATAAGTTGATCTATGGAAGCATTGCTAATTGTCGATCTGCAGAATGATTTTTGCCCCGGTGGGGCGCTGGGGGTGGAAAATGCCGACTCCATTGTGCCCACCATCAACCAACTTGCTGAAAAATTTGAGTTGGTGGTAGCTTCCAAAGACTGGCACCCTCCCAAATCCATTCACTTTGAAAAATGGCCGGCCCACTGCGTTAGGAACACTCCCGGCGCTGAGTTCCATCCCTCGCTTAATACGAAGGCAATTGAACAGGTCTTTCTAAAAGGCACAGAGGACAAGGACGATGGGTACTCCGCTTTTGAAGCCACAAATAAAGACCTGACTGAATACCTTCGAAATCGCGGTGTAAAGACCAATTACATAGTGGGGCTGACCACCGATTATTGTGTAAAAGAAACCGCTATTGACAGCGCTAGAAACGGATTTAAAACCATAGTGGTCCGGGATGCAATAAAAGCGGTGAATGCCGAGCCCGGAGATGGAGATGATGCTCTGAAAGCCATGCAAAGTGCTGGCTGTGAGTTGGTTTACGTACATGATATTTTCAACCAAAAATGAATTAGCTAACCATATGACAAATGAAGGAATTAGATAAATCTATTTTCACCATTTGTCCATGATTTTCGATAAAATGACTAACTTTAAGCTCAAATAGGAAAGGTGTGGTCTTTTTATGAATACAGAAATTCCCATTGTGCACCCAGGTAATTCTCCTGATCGGTTAAACATCCCGGTCGAGTTGAACGACTTTAGGGATTTTATTCATAAGCAAACACAAGGGGAGCGGGAAAAATTTTGGATTGGTAAACCGGTTGACAATAGCCTCAGAAGTAGGTTTTATTACCTTATCAGCAAAATACCACTTATCAGGCCAATAGGAATGGCCATGGCCGGTACCATAGTTTTTATTGGGATTTATTTCTGGTTTACTGAAGCCTCTGACTGGGGACAACCAATTACCTGGCTTGGCTTGGTGTTAAGTTGGTTGGTCGTTCCACTGAATCGCTACACTAAAATGTGGAATACAGCCTACGCCGCTACCGAAAGAGGTCTGTGTATGCAGGACTGGGAGAAAGGCAAAAAGGTATTTCACTATATCGATTACGAGGATATTTCAACCATTTACTGGAATAACCCTCAGACAGGCAAGGAAGGAAAAAATCGCGGGGATATTATTATACAGACAAAGGTATCTCCACCACCTTTCACAACCAGGGATTTAAAAACCGGACAAAAAAATACAGCCATCGTTTTTCAGTCGGTTGAGAATCCTGAAGATGTGGTGGAATTTATGCGCAAC
>PWJP01000154.1 GCA_003559985.1 Saprospirales bacterium | reverse complement strand
GCTGCATCGGAATCAATACCCAGAAATTCAGGACTGCTCAACTGCGCTCCCATCATTTGACCTACCGGAAACAGTGCTTTTTCCAGTCCGAGCAGAAAAAAAGCTAAACCTATGACTACGTAAATACTGCCGATGATTACCCTTTTGAGGTTAGGAATAGGCTTTTTTAATACCACAATCTGATAAAAAACAATGAGCACCAAAATAGGAGTCACGTCCCATATGGTGGACACCAATACATCGCCCAGTTGATTAAGTAGTGGTGTCATCAGCTGAAATAGATTAATCCGTAAATCATCACAAATATCATCGGTGTCAAAGAGGCGAAAGCAATAAGTCCAAAACCTTCGGTCAGTGGTTTTCTACCTTTGATTGTTTTGGCTAAACCTACCCCCAGGGCCGTCACAAGGGGAACCGTTATGGTGGATGTTGTCACCCCACCCACATCGTAAGCGATCCCAATAATTTCCTAAGGAGCATAGAAGGTAACCACAATAACGCCGATATAACCACCAATAATCAGATAGTAAATCGGCCAACCCATTAATATCCGCAGAACACCTATCAGGATGGCAAAACCAACTGAAAATGCAACAGTCAACCTCATGCCCAGGGCGTAGCGATCAATTGATGCAGAATCCCCCGGAATCAAGCCACCTTCGGCTGCAATGCGCCCTGCCTCAGCAGCCACTGCAATTAATGCCGGTTCGGCTACAGTGGTAGAAAATCCCAAAGCAAAGGCAAAGGTCAACATCCAGAATAAACTACCTCTTCGTGTCAGGGAATTGGCCATGGTCTCCCCAATAGGGAATAGTCCCATATTCAGCCCTTCAACAAAAAGCATCAAGCCGACCACGACAAACATGCTGCCGATAATAATACTCCCGAAGTCAGGTATGGGTTGCTGTATAACTGCCACCTGAAAAAATCCAATTACAATGATAATTGGCAACACATCCACCAAAGCTATCCTCAGTTTCTTTATTGCCAGTTGCAGTAAAGCAATGACCCTTGACATCAATTCTTTGATGGTTCCCGATTTTTCGAGCTTATGTCCGATTGCTACTGGTTTTGTAAGGTTAGCTAATAGTCGATTAAAATCTGTGCCTGACCTAATGGATAAACATTCCATTGGTTAAAGTTCTGAGTAAAGATATATTGTTTAGGGTGAATTCCAGAGGTGAAACTGAAGAAAAAACGCCTGGAGAGTGGCATGGATGAAAAAAGGTCCGTTAGTTGGGGAAAGTCTTATGCCTGACCTACTGGTAATAAACGGAAGTCCTCAACATCTCCTCCGATAATTCCACCCGACGGTAGCAGGACCTGTTGTTCAGCACTTTAAAATCCCTGTATTTGTCGTCGAGATTGAAGAAAGTGGAGGGGCAGATAAAAACGTCCATTTCGGGAAGGATGAGTGATTTTTCAATATGGTAATGACCGCAAAAGACGGTCGGTCTGCATTCTGATTTTTTGACCAGTTTCCTGAATTTATCGATTTCCCTGAAGGCGTGATTTTTATCCATATAGGGCGCCGCGGCTTCAGTGGGTGGATGGTGCATAAAAATCAGTTTTTTTAACTCTCTCTCGCTAGTGAGCTTCTCCTCCAACCAGGACCACTGCAATTTACTGAGCGAGCCCACAGAGCTGTCCAGATAAATGAGGTGGTGGCCGGGTATTTTTTCCTCGTAGTACAGTTCGATGGAGTTGTGCAGGTGGTCCTCAAGTGCAAAAGTGCGGGCCAGGACCGAACTGTCATCGTGATTTCCACCAATTATCCGGTAGGGCGTTTGGTTGTCGTCCAGTTGCTTTTTTATCCACTTATAGCTCGATTCATCCCCGTCGCGGTAACTCAGATCGCCGGTGATTATTAGCAGGTCGCTCTTTTCACGACTTTGAAATTCAAGGGCACCGGTAAAAAGTCCCCTCGTGTCCACGCCAAATGGGTGTTCGCCCGGAGGCGCAATGTGGGGGTCAGAAATCAAGGTTATGAGCATGCCTGGTGTATTTTACAACTATTTTGCATTGAGTGAACGCAGTAAATTGGTCATTGATGTGCGCTTCCGCACCACAGATTCCACTTCTGAAATGGGAATTCTATGCTGTTCCAGGCTGTCTCTCTCTCTTATGGTTACCTGATTGTCCTCCAGGGTTTCAAAATCAACCGTAACGCAATAAGGCGTGCCGATGGCATCCTGACGGCGATACCTCCTGCCAATGGTGTCTTTTTCATCATACTGGCAGTCGAAGGCAAACCGGAGGTCATTGAATATCTCGGTGGCTTTTTCGGTGAGCTCTTCCTTGTTTTTTACCAACGGAAGTACAGCGCATTTTATGGGTGCCAGGGCAGGGTGCAATTTCAGGACCAGCCTTTTGCTCGCTTTGCCACCGGCATCGGGCACTTCGTCTTCCTGGTAAGCCTGTGTCAGCAGGGCGAGAAACATCCGGTCCAGTCCAATGGAAGTTTCGACCACGTAGGGCACATAGCTCTCATTGAGTTCATGGTCGAAGTACTGCAGCTTTTTCCCGGAGAATTCCTGATGGCGGCCCAGGTCGTAATCTGTGCGCGAGTGGATACCCTCCAGTTCTTTGAATCCGAATGGAAACTCAAATTCGATGTCCACCGCGGCATTGGCGTAATGTGCCAGACTTTCATGCTCGTGAAAACGGAGGTTTTCCGCCGGTGTGCCCAGAGCGCGGTGCCACTTCATCCTGAATTCCCTCCAGTAGTCGTACCACTTCATCTCATCTCCCGGACGGACGAAGTACTGCATTTCCATCTGCTCAAATTCCCGCATTCTGAAAATAAACTGACGGGCGATGATCTCGTTTCGGAAGGCTTTTCCGGTTTGTGCAATGCCAAATGGGATGCGCGCACGGGTGGTGTTGGCCACGTTGAGGAAGTTGACAAAAATCCCCTGGGCCGTCTCGGGTCTGAGGTAGAGTTTGGCTTCTTTGCCTGCCACTGTTCCCAACTGAGTCGAGAACATGAGATTAAACTGCCGGACTTCTGTCCAGTTTCTCGATCCGCTCACCGGGTCGGGAATCCCGAGGTCCTCAATGAGTTTGCCCAATCCCTCCAGGTCATTGTCG
>PWJP01000144.1 GCA_003559985.1 Saprospirales bacterium | reverse complement strand
TATATTGCAATTCTATGCAATGGCTTCAACTCCTTGTCTAATTACTTTAGGTGCTCATAATAACAATCCTGCCAATTTTCCGGTGGTTATGGAAGTTTTATATCTTTACAATCGAAGTTATCGGATTACAAATTCAATGAAAATTATGCGAATATCAATTGGCAATGACCACGCGGGTACTGATTGTAAGAAATTTATTGCGGAAAACCTGGAAAAGGACGGTCACGAACTGCTGAATCACGGTACAGATGACCCTGACTCTGTCGATTATCCGGATTTTGTTCATCCGGTGGCGCGGGATGTGACAGAGGGCAAGGTGGACCTGGGGATAGTGATTTGCGGGAGTGGCAATGGAGTGGCCATGACGGCCAACAAACACCGGGATATCCGAGCTGCACTGTGCTGGGATGTCGAATTGGCAAAACTGGGACGCCAACACAACAACGCCAATGTGCTGGCCATCCCTGCCCGCTTTGTGAGCAACCAACTCGCCCTGGAAATGGTGAGAGCCTTTCTTACCACGGAATTTGAAGGGGGGAGACATTCCCGACGGGTGGAAAAAATTAGCATGGGCGTGTAAATATTGGTTGTCAAAACAAAACATCACAATGAATTTATATCTGCCTGTGTTTAGCCGGAGCATATTGGCGCTGTTTCTCAGTATTTCACTGTCTGCGGTTGCCATTTCTCAAGAAGAAGAGAGCCTCCATGTCAAATACGCCGATAAAATAACCCTTGAAAATTTGGAGTCTCACGTTTGGGCCCTTTCGGCCGATAGTATGATGGGGCGCGAAACAGGAGAGCCCGGTTCTCATATGGCCGGCAATTACATCCAGCGGTTTTTTGAAGAAATCGGAGTGCCGGCAGTGGGGGATACCACTTACCGTCAAACCATGACCGTCCGCTGGTTGATGTGGGAAGAAAATGAATTGTTTGTTGGAGACAGGAAGTTGAGAAACAATCGGGAATACCTGGCCCTGCCTACCTACAATCGCAATTGGGAGGATGTGTCCATTGGGGAAGTTGTCTTTGCGGGATATGGCATTTATTCGGAGTCATATTCTGATGTGCCGGATGTGGATCTCAATGGAAAAACAGTGGTGGTGTTGCGCGGTGAGCCCATAGATGAGGAAGGGATATCGCTGGTTACCGGCAGTGAGGAGGAATCTAAGTGGAGCCGCAGTGACAGTCTGAAGTTGAGTCTTTTTGCCGACCGCGGAGCAGAATTGGTTGTGATGGCTGAACCTGCGATGTTTGACCTGGTGCGCGCGAATTGGAGGGCAATTACCAGTCCACTGGATCCCGGTAGCCAGACAGAACCTGCTGAGGGCTATCCCGGCTTGATTCACATCACAGAGCCCGTGGTTTTTGAGATGATGGGCGAAATCGGGGTTTCGCTGTCAGACGCCCTGGCATACGGCGGCCCGGATATTTCGGATTGGAGTGGTCTAAGTGCGGAAGTTGATTTCAGGATTCACCTTGAAAAGGAAGTACGCACGCTTCAGGACGACAATATATTGGGGTATATACAAGGTATTGATTCGGAGCGAAAAGATGAGTTGATTGTGGTTTCTGCCCACTACGACCACATCGGCTACGAAGGGGATGAAATTTTTAACGGGGCGAACGACAATGCCTCGGGAACGGCTGCGGTAATGGAAATGGGCAGGGCTTTGGTGAAGTCAGTTGAAGCGGGGGACGGCCCGGCGCGATCGGTGCTTTTGCTGTTGTTGACCGGTGAGGAAAAGGGGCTCCTGGGTTCGCGCTACTACGTTCAAAATCCCGTGTTTCCCCTGGAGCAAACCATCGCCAATATCAATATCGATATGTTGGGCAGGACGGACAGAAGACATGAGGAGAAGGGCATTGACAATTACATTTATCCCATTGGAACTGACAGGCTGAGTACGGAATTTCACGAAATTGTGCTGGATGTAAATGAGCGGTTCTCCGATTTGAAACTGGACTTCAGATACAACGATCCCGAGGATCCCAACCGCTATTACTTCCGCTCAGACCACTACAATTTTGCCAGAAACGGGATTCCGGCTGTTTTCTATTTCAATGGCATGCACGAGGATTACCACCAACCAGGAGATACGGCTGACAAGATGAACTACGAGAGCATGACCAAACAGACCCGCCATCTCTTCCACGTCCTCTGGGAACTTGCAAACCGGGAAGAAGCTATCCGGGTGGATGTTTTTGAGTAATGAAAGTAGAAAGTGGAAAGAGGAAGGTGTGGTGGTGTAGTGGCTTGTGTGTTATTCAATTATGAATTGGGGGGTTCTGGCGATAATTCAGGGACCCTGGTACGAATAATGATTTTGGGAAATTCCTTGGCGTGGATTTTGGTTTCACCCCCAAAGCGTTGGGGGCAAAGGAGGCAGAGGTCGCAAAGGGTTTTGGGCTTGAGAATTGGGTAGGGGAAGTATTCCAAAAATATCCGCCAGGTACAATTACCCTCCAAATTTTACATCCCCAAAGGATTCGATAAACATCCGACCACGCCACATTTTCGCCTTAAAATAACTCACTAAATCACAGACTCACCAATTCACAACTGCTCACCTTGTTTCAATCCCTTTGAGGTGTTTACTGTGGGAAAATAAATCTTCGTAGATTTCTCTGAAGCGGTTGTTGGCTTCGGTTTCGGTGTTGAGTAGGTCAGATAGGGTGATCTGGTCGAGGATTTTGTCGAGTGAGGCCTGGACGACTCTCCAAAGTGATCGCAAGGTGCAGTCGGTTGAATTGGCGCAAAATTGCTGATTGCCTGAGTGGTTGCTGCAAAAAGAGCTGTGGTAAAGAACTCCGCCCAGTGCGCGTATTGCATCGTTAATAGTTATTTCGTCGGCGGGTCTGGCCAGGCTGTAACCACCTTTCAACCCCCGGGAACTGTTGATAAGTCCGTCCTTTCTGAGTGCCCTGGTTATTTTTGCCACATAGGAATTAGACAAGCCTTCGGATTCGCTCAATTGCGAGATGCTGAGGCCATCCTCATCATTGGAACTGGCTATTCGCATTAAAATTCTGATGCCGTACTCATCCGATGCATTAATTTTCATAATTCCTGTGTTTTGTAATTGAGTC
>PWJP01000241.1 GCA_003559985.1 Saprospirales bacterium | reverse complement strand
CCGGCAGCATCAAAGGCTGTAAACACTACCTCCGTTACTCCCACATCGTACACGTCGCTGGCGTCATCCGTTAAATTGTAATTATTCACTATGCTGTCTACTTCGCAATTGTCTGTGGCTGATGCTAATTCGATGGATACAAATGCCGAACATGAATCCGGCTCGTTGTTTACAGTCTCACTTTCTGGACATATTATCTCTGGTGCTTCGTCGTCCTCTACCGTTACCTCAAATTCACAACTTGCCTCGCTTCCATCGGCATCTTCAGCAAAAAATACAACCGTGGTAGTGCCCACCGGATAAAAGTCAGAGGCATCCTCCATTTGATTGAAATCATTAAATACAGTATCTATATCACAGAAATTCAATATGTCTGGCTCCGGGACCGGGACAAAAGCACCACAGGTGTCAGGGTCAGTGACAACAACAATGGAATCCGGGCATTCAATCTCCAGATCAAAATCCTTGATCACAGTTACTTCGAAAGAACAGGAGTCTTCATTCCCGTGAATATCCGTTGCAAAATATACCACAGTGGTGGTACCTACTCCAAAAGTATCAGACGCATTTTCAGTCAGATTGAAATTATTGAAAAAGGTATCTATTCCACAATTGTCTGAAACATCCGGCAAGTCTATTTCTACAAAAATATCACATTCGCCGGATTGTGCATTTACTTCGATATCGTCAGGGCAGTCAATTTGAGGAGATTCAATGTCCTCCACTTCTACTGTAAACACACATTCCGAAGTATTTCCTGAGGTGTCGGTTGCGATATAGATAATCTCGTGTTCTCCCACTTCAAAAAATGTTCCCGAACTGTCCGATCCGACCAGCTCAACTCCGGGGCAATTATCCTCAGGAGATGGTTCAGTCCACTCAACGATCGCGCCGCAATCATCCGCATCATTTTCCATCACAATATCCTCCGGGCAATCAATGATGACTGGAGGCTCCACATCCACAACGGTGACCTCAAAACTACAGGTTGTTGTATTACCTGCAACATCTGTCGCGGTGTAAATCACTGTCGTAGTTCCCACTTCAAAAAAGTCACCTGACTCATGGGTAGAACTCAGCTCTGCACCCGGACAATTGTCAATGGCATCCGGCTCCGGCCAAATCATAATCGAGCCGCATTCACCCTCTTCGTTTTCTCCAAATCCATCCTGAGGGCAATTAATTATTATAGGATTTTCAGTGTCTTCAACTGTTACATTAAAACTGCATTCAGCTGTATTCCCGGCTGCATCAGTGGCCGTGTATGTCACTGTGGTGGTACCCACTTCAAAAAAGTCGCCAGGCTCATGGGTAGAACTCAATTCAACATCGGGACAATTATCAACAGGCTCAGGCTCATCCCATGTGACCTCTGCTCCGCATTCACCTGGGTCGTTTTCTTCGGTAATATTTGATGGGCAATCCAAAATGACAGGATCCTCTGAATCAATAACGGTCACATCAAAACTGCATTCAGCTGTATTCCCGGCCGCATCGGTGGCTGTGTATGTCACTGTGGTGGTACCCACTTCAAAAAAGTCACCAGGCTCATGGGTAGAACTCAATTCAACACCCGGACAATTGTCCTCAGCTACTGGCTCAATCCAAGGAACCTCGGCTCCACATTCGCCCTCGTCATTCTCTGCAGTGATATCTTCCGGGCAATCCACTGTTGGGGGTACATCATCTATTACTGTGATAGTGACCGTCCATTCAGAGGTGTTACCACATGCATCGGTGGCTGTATAGGTCACAGTGGTAACACCTACTTCGAAATCATCCTGAATTTCAGCACCCTGGTCATTGTAATCGTTCTCAATGTCCAAATCTGTTGAGCAGTCGTCAGACTCCACTGGTTCTAATTCAATAAAAAAGGAACAATTGTCTTCGGTTGCAAAAAAGGTGGTATCACTCGGGCCGGTGAGTACAGGAGGAGCATTGTTTTTCACAACTATGGTCTGAAGGTGAGTCTCTGTGACCTCGTTTTTGCATGAATCAAATACTTCCCAGGTCCTTTCTATGGTCAAACAGGGCTCATCGGCCCCTATTATTTCATCCTCAAAATTAATTCCCACTGCTACAGGGCAGTGTGGCACCATAACCTCCGGAAAGCTATTGAGCACTTCAGGACTTAAATCTGGCTTGCAATCAGTAATTTCCAGGTCCTCGGGCCATTCAATATCATCGGATTCAATCTCAAAAGGATTGACAACCGTTATTTCCTGGACACAAGAATCTGCGTTTCCGCCAGCATCGGAAGCGATAATTGTCCTAAAAATCGTGCCTTCTAAGCACTCATCAATATCTGATACAGAGAATTCTGAAAATATTACCTCGCAATTGTCCTCTGCTTCTGCCTGGCCGTAAATTGTCAGGTCATCCATTTCATCATCGCAGTTAATAGTCGTGTCAGGCGGACAAAATGTAATAACAGGGGGTGCCTTATCCTGGACCTCAATTTCAAACATGCAGGAATTGGTATTGCCGTGAACATCCGTAGCCTGAACTTCAACCATCGCGCCACTGCTCACATCCTCACAGCATACAGTTACGGTCTCACCAAAATCTAAATCATCGGGATTCCCGCATTCATCTGTCATTCGGCGTACTTCCACATTAGCAATCCCGCAGTTATCTGTTATTGTAAAGTCTCCAACAATATTATCGACACCAATCGTCACCTGGTCTCCATTGTTGTTTAGTGGAACTACTATATTGTGACAAACCAGCACGGGACTGACATTGTCTTCCACAATTACAGTGTATTCACATGTAGCAGAGTTGAAACAGGGGTCCACCGCCTCGACCTCGACCGTGTGTTCACCAACAGGTAAAACCACCATTGGGTCCTGAATAAGGACCCCCTCAATGCGGAAATTAATATCTATATCCTGAACATCACTGCAGGCATCTTCAACGGATATTGAAGGTAAAATATGAGTTCCTTCACAAACCTGTGTTCCGGTGAAAACTGTTTGGGTAGCCGGACAGCTTACAACCGGTGGGATCGTATCTATGACCTCAATAATTTGTTTATGGGTCTCGAATTCAACCATACACCACTCAATGGCCTGCCAGGTCCTTTTCAGCTTGAAAGAGTTACCACACAATGGCACAATTTCATCGGAAAATTCAACCGCCAGCTCACAAAAGCCCCCTATTGCATTTCCATCTATGGTAGGATATCCGAAAACCGAGGGACTCAAATCGGCTTGTGGACAATCCACAACAGTATCCTGAGGAAAATCTATATCACTTACACTACCTCGTTCAAAGTAAATTGTTTGCTCACATGTAGCACTATTACCGGATTCATCAGTAGCTGTCCAGGTTCTCACTAAATATGCACTGTAATTCGGATCACAACTCAATCCGTGAATTACCTGTGAATACCAAAGATCAATGTCTGTAGTTTCTGTACAATTATCGTAAAGGGTATCTAGTAAAATGTATATATCGTCAAAATCAACGCTTTCATAACACGGGAGCACTTTATCGGAGCACTCAATCACCGGATCACTCTTGTCTTCGATCGACACCAGGCCCCAACAGGAATTGTTAGTATTGTTGTTGGTCACCATCACAGAAATGGTCTCATTCAAAAACGAACAATCCACCACATCTCCACCTACAGGTGGATCAATGATCGACACAGTAAATATGCTGTAGTCAGGATGACTTCCGGATAGTATCATCTCAGGAAGTATGGTAGCTTCTCCACTCCCTGAAAGAGATATTTGAACATTCTGAAAGCAACTAATTGACATAGCTGCATTCGCTGATGAAAGTTTCTGAACTTGAAATGAGATAGCTATTAAAAAAGCCATCATCATAAGTGCGCGAGTAAATCTTTTGGATCTCATAATCCCGTGTATTTTAATAAAAAAATAAACCCCAAAAAGCGGCTATTCAAAGGATCTTGGACCCTTTGAACGCCGTCAATTCAGGTAAGGTTTCAGGTTGGCAACAGATGACAAAAGAAAATCTAACTAACTAACAAACTAACTATCTCTCTCTATAATCTATGCCTGGTTAATCAAGATTCCCCGGCTTATCGCCGGAAATCCTGTAAATCTGCGCGACTCATTGCGCGCAAAAATTCGCAATCATGCTATTAATCAAGTTTTTGGGAAGGGAGCAGACGTGGCACCTGCATTTACACATTACAAATTTATATAATATGTTTTAATCTAACAATCTATTGCTTGCGAATTTTAAAATAAATTTTTATCGTATATGAAAAATACAAATATCAAGTGTGGCTCATGAATTGATCAATGTAACCGGAAGCCAATCTGCAAAATCCTGCATTCATGACTTCCGGCTTAATTGCTTTATATTCACTCATTCACCCTTAATAATTCTGTTGTTTTCAATCGGTCTTGATGAATCTCAGCGCATCGTTGAATGTCCCGGTATTAACTCTCAATAGATACATACCTGAAGACAGATTTTCAATATCCATCTGAAGAAGCTCACCGCCCTGTCTATGGATATCAAATGAACGGGACATTAAAAGTCGGCCATTCAGGTCGTACACCTCTGCCTTTGCGGTATTTTCGAGAGCATCCAACTCAGGCAATTCAATATTCAAAATGCCATTGGTTGGGTTGGGAAAAACACTGAGTGAACGATGGACCAATTCTGCACCGGTTTCACTTTCCATGATTTCAAAAACAAGATTGTCTGCCTCAGCAAGGTTGGAGTAGATTTGGTTGTCTAGTGTTTCTGAAGACCAGGAAGCCGGATTTTCAGCAAGTACTATTTCAAGTACAGGTTCGCCTTTATTAATATCTATTTTGTAAGTATTGGCCACACTAACCCTCAGATTGTTGCTCTCATCTACCTCATAGTGAAGTGCTGATTCCGGAATCACTTCCGAATTTATCTCCAGTAATTCATTGTTATTACCCAGAGGCCATGCAAAATGCAGCCCGAAGATGGATTCCCTCTCAACCGGTGAAAGGATAATGGGTTGAACGTCATTGCTGGAAGTGACATCTACTGAAAACACGCGATCAGATACAGACCGGTTTTCGCTCCCGGCATCAGCACCTGATTGATTTACACAGCTTAGACATCCCAGTTTTACAGCATTGAAATCAATGCCTGTGATATGATCTTCAAAATCAAATATCTCAATTAGTTCAGGTAGGTTGTCGTGATGCGGGTTTTGACGATCAGTAAAACTGTAATTTGCATCGTAAAATCTCCACGCATCACCTCCCGGAAAATTTTCAGCTCTACCCAAAATCACATTCCTCAAATGAGCGAGATCAACTACATCAATGGTACCTGATTTATCCACATCGGCTGCAATTAACTGGGCTGGATTCTCAGGAGTCCAAAATCCTGTTATATACATCTGCAATAGCAAAAGGTCAAAAGTGGTGACATTGCCTTGTGGGTTGTCATTGGTGGAGGGAATAACTTTTAAATAATCTCTGGAGGGCAGTTCTTCAAAGCGGAACTCATCTCCATTTGAAATAGTCTCCGCAACCACTTCATCCTCTTCATCCTTAAGTGAAACAAATACCTGTCCTGAGATATGACCACCAAATGACGAGGAAATTGTACCTCCTGCAATGAGGGAGTCCGGTCCGCAGTTCCCTTTATTGTCGGTTAATTTTAAATAAGTAATACAAAAGTTACTATTTCCTGATTCATCGATCACCGTAAGTGTTACTTCCACCTCGGGAAGGTCATCACAAAAAACCCTTTCAGGGGACACCTCAAAATTCAATTTGTTGTTGGGCGTACAATTGTCAAAACTGTTTCTGTCAAACCACTCAGGTTTAAGGTCAAGATAATATCCATCTGCATGTTCCTTCAGTGTGGATGAAATTCCATGGTGGCAAACAGGTGTCGGAGGAATTTGATCTTTTACGGTTACCTCAGTCTTGCAAGTTCCCACATTTCCGCAGTCGTCTTTTGCAGTAAAAGTAACTACCGTGGTGCCCAGTGGATAAAAACCACTTGCATCCGTATCCGATACCGCCCACGGATAATCATTCGTCACTTTCAAATCTTCTCCACAGGCTCCGGTACCTTCCACAGCGGGAAAATCCACTTCCGCACCATCACAACTGAATAAATCGGTATTTGCTATGATCTCATCGGGACAATCTATCTCCGGCTCCTCCATAATTTTCACCTTGATAATCTGGGTGTGTTCCCACCTGCCTTTTTGATCCGGTGAATTTGGATCGTAAGTGTAACAATCAATTACAGACCAATTACGAATAATCTTTTTACAGCCTGAATCGCCCTTCTTAAACTCCCAGTCATTGTAACTGAAAAGAGGATTCCCACACTCCACATCGACAAATACCGGGAAATTAAAACTGTCGGGTAAATGTTGCGGACTGAGTTGCGCATCACATTCATCCGTCATATAATCTGCCGGCCAAATGATATTATCACTGTCAAATGACTTCCCGTATATATGTATATACTGACTGCAACTGTGATAAGTGCCACAACAAAGCAGCACCGTCCAGGTCCTTTTAATGTAACCGGTTCCGCAAGGACTGGTATGGTACTCAACATGTGGAGGCGGGGCGGGATAATATGTTCCGCAACCGTGAATGTAGGCCTGACCGTACTGGTCCAGGTCGCTCAAATCCTCACCGCATGTCAAATGCACATCGTCAGGGCAGACGAGATAGGTAGTCGAATTATTTGAATTCTCACCAACCTCCGCCTGACTCTCGAATGGTGTAATGCCAATTAAAAATAAGCATGCAATTAGCTGTGTAAGTACAACTCTTTTCATATCTAAAGAATTTTAAGGGTTAACTATTCCAGTGGGGATGGAAAAGAATTATAGCTTACTGTGGTTTTTGTCCCTTCGGACACCGCAAATATATTACGATTATTTGTAATATGTATGTCTTCAGAAGAATTTTAACATATTTATTTTTTTTAATGTGTAACATAAACCTACTTTAACTTAATTATCAATGCATTATGCATTAAAATGAGACTGGAAAAAAATTAAAATAATTACAGCTATTCGACTATGAGTTCAAGGGCGTCCTCCAGGTTGGTGGTCAATAGATCAACCACAGTTTCCTCACTCACATTTCCAGCCTCCAAACCACCCAACCACGTTTTGTAATTGATTCTGAGGGTTGCGGAGAAGTTTTCCGCTGTTTCGAGAATGAGATTTTCTTCAAAAAACAGGCTTGAGCGCCAGGCCGGGATATTAATTTCTAAGGGATCGGAAGTAGCATTGGGAAAGGCAATCATCGCTCTCAGTGAGTAAAAATCCATCAACTCTTCGTCATACCGCTCCTCTTCGACCAGGGGGTAAATCGCTTCAAAATCATCCGGTGTCAAAACCTGCCATTCCTCCGGGGTGCCGGATGAAAAGCCAAGACCGGTGTAGTTTCCGGGACGGGATATTTCACCGGGCGCAGCGTTGAAAGAATTGGGGTCAATAATAAACAAGTCGTCTGGACAGGGGCATGAGATACCATCCACAGAGGAGAATTCCAGCGTATTATCGACCATTTGACGCTCACCGCTTTCTTTTTCCAGAAAAAAATTACTGGCGAGCAATTCGAAGGAAAGAATGTTGACCTCAAGTCCATTGTCAAAAGTATAAACAGAGTCGGTAAAAAACCGAACGCTGTCAGCCCCAAATCGGTGCTGGAGTTGAAAGCTGAATTCCGGATAATTGCAACAGCAATTGTCATCTGCCGAGGCATTGAAATTCACAGCGTTGAAATCTGTACAGCCCTCTTGCCGCTCGTAGCAGGAAGAAAAAAACAGCGGCAACAACAGCGCCCCCAAAGCCAATAAAAAAAACCTATTCCTCATTGTTTTCCCGGTATTCTTTGACCAGTTTTTTGACCATGGTCTTCACCTGATAGGAAAAATCTTTCTGCAATATCCAGTTGAAGTAATTCTTGTCTTTGCTCAGTATCGGAGCCGCGGGTTTTCCGGCGTATTTTCCAAAATTAAATACCACCTCTCCTTTGTGGTTGTACTTCAACCTTCGGGTGGCATCAATCATATTATAATCTCGCGTAAAGTCGTGTAGTGCCTCCACATCGTTTCGCACGGGCTCCTCTATTACCTTTCCGTCATCGGTTTCCAGATTTACACCTTCGTATTTTTCGACTTGCCCCATGAGTACTTCAGCAGTTGCGCGCACATCGGCCATAGCTTCATGAGATTTCTCCATATTTTTACCACAGTAAAAACGGTAGGCAGCAGCCAGATTCCTGGGCTCCATCTTGTAAAAAATGCGCTGGACGTCCACCAGTCTTCGGCCTTCCATATTCAATTCATGCCCGGCGCGGTATAGTTCTTCCATCAGCATGGGAAGGTCATAACCGGATATATTGTAACCTGCCAGATCGGCCTCTCCGATGAATTCCATCACCTCAGCTGCGTGCTCTGAGAAAGGAGGCTTTTCTGCCACATCCTCTTCGGAAATTCCGTGTACTTGAATGGCCTCTTTAGAAATGGGTTTACCGGGATTTACCAGAATGTCAAGTACTTCGGGCTCACTTTTTCCCGGGCTGTACTTCATCATTCCCAATTGAATGATCCGGTCCCGGATTACGTGCAGTCCGGTGGCTTCAATATCCAGAAAGCAGAGGTCTTTTGTCAAATTGAGTTTCATGTCTATATGTTTAATGGGTTTATGCAATATGCGACCACATTAGGTTTCACAAAAGTGAGGACAAGTTGGACTGATTGAAATTATCGGTCACCGGTCAATTTATTTCCTCTTCCACCACAAGAGGTGAAAAATCCTCGGTCCATGCGTGCTGGACTTTTCCATCCTCATCCAAATAAATAAAATACCCCTCCAATCCTTCAAACTCCTCTATCAATTCCTTTGCAGCGGGGAACCCGGCTACCAAACATGCTGTGGCGTAAGCATCTGCTGCGGCAGCAGTGGATGTCCAGATGGTTACACTGAGTAAGTTATTCATTTCGGGAAAGCCTGTGCGAGGGTTAATGGTGTGACCCACCGGACTGTCATCCACCATTCTGAAATTGCGATAATTTCCGGATGTGGCCACGCAGCCCCGGTTCAATATCAGGCGCTGAGAAATACTCTCCCCGTCTGCAGTCGGATCGGGGGTGGATATCCCGAGGACCCATCCACTGCCCCTTCTACCCGGACCTTGAACACACACTTCACCTCCTATATCTACCAGGAAATTTTGCACCTCGTTTTGAGCAAGGTAATTGGCCACCACATCTACTGCATACCCTTTGGCCACTGCACTGAAGTCCAGTTCAACACCCGGTATTTTTTTTCTCACCTCCGTGTACTCATCCACGCTAAAGTCCACCTTGTCAAATCCCACTTTTTTCAAAAGGCTGTCCACCGCTGCAGAATCTATAGCTTCGGGCGCTTCATGCCCCGTATATCCAAAACCCCAGTAATTGACCAGGGGCATCACAGTCGGGTCAAACAAACCATCTGTTTCACCGAATATCCGCTTACTGATCATCAGATTTTCCACAAAAAATGGCTCGTCTGCCGTCAAAATTTCTATGGTAGAATCCGCCTGATTAAACCTCGATATGGTAGCTTCGGGAATGTAGGTAGAAAGTTGGTTGTTCAAAATAACCAAAAGCGAGTCAATATCAGCCTGGAGCTCTTTTGCAGGGAGGTCCGTCTCACTGGTGATGCTGTACATGGTACCCATGGTCTCACCCCGTAGATTGATAAAGTCCGGTTCGGATTCACCAGGCTGACAGGCCGGCAGAGCTATAATAGCAGAAACAACCAGCAATGCAGCGCAAAATTTCAATGTATTTATTTTAAAAAAGTGCATTTTACAAAAAGTATTTTGAACAAATCCCAGCCAGTAATTCTGTTTAGTTGAGATTGCAAAAGTAGGAATTTTTTAATCCGCCCCGGAATTATGAAGCCGGGCTTTGAATAATCGCATTTTGATAACGCCCCAAATTAGGATTTTGTACCTTTGTTCTGAAAGGCCGATCACTTTGATTGCCCATTCAGATCACTAATGGATTACAAAATAGTTCTAAGATGCGAAAATCACTTTATTTACTGCTTCCGTTTCTCGCCCTCATGTTCCTGTCTCAGAAAACGACAGCGCAGAACTTGAGTTTGGGATTTAAAGCAGGGCTTGGCTTCTCCAGTTTTAACGACGACAGTGAGTTAGACAGCGATGGAAATGAAGTGGAGAGTTTCAGGACCCAGACCGGCTTCCATATCGGCATCCTGGGACGCTACACCTTTTACGATGACGTATTCGGACTTCGGTTTGGATTGATCTATAACCAACGGGGAGGCAGGGTGGACCACGAGGGTGAATCCTGGTTTGTGTTTAACCCGGAGGACCCTTCATGGGCAGTCGGCGAGAGAGACGAGGAAATACGTTGGTCCAATGTCTATCTCGATATCCCCATCGAAGGAATGGTTCGACTTGGCGGCCGTTTCGAAATATCGGCCGGTGGTTATGTCGGTTTTTTGGTAGGAAGCACGGGATCCGGTGATATGAGTTTTTCGGGCCGTTCTCAATCAACCGGCAATGCAATAGAGGATTTCCAGGTGTTGTATGACTTCAAGCCCATGAGGGACAGGGCCGGTCTGGGTTCCTACAAGGGAGACAGTCAATTTATTCGAATGGATGGCAGAGACCGCGAAGCCCCACAGGAAGCGGGTACATATTTTGAATTTGCTGAAAAAGACGGAAATTACTTCAACTGGTTTGATGTGGGGCTCACCGGTGGCCTCACTTACTTCATCAATCAGGGACTCTACGTCAATGCTCAGTATAAATACGGCCTGAATCACGTCATCCGCGATAAGTATTACATATCAAAAGTCGAGCTGGGTGATGGAAATGAATTTGTACAGAGAAGTGGAAACAGAAGGAATCATACCCTGATGATATCCATGGGTTTTGCCTTTTAAATAAAGTTATTGACCAACGGTAGCTGCATTTTTTACAACTAAAGGTTCCCTCAATTTCCGGGCGGAATATACCTCCACTTAGGAACATTTTACTTAGCTTCACGATTCAAACCCGTATAAACGGAATGGCGAGAAACTGGTTGATTAAATTATTGGTACTTCCCCTGGCATTGCTATACGGCCTGGGAGTGGGGATCAACAACTTGCTCCACCGATTCAAACTCCTAAAATCCATCACCTTCAGCCTGCCGGTAATTAGTATTGGCAATCTGACGGTCGGGGGATCCGGGAAAAGCCCGCATGCGGAGTACCTGATAAAATTACTCAAACCCCATATTCGCGTCGGTGTCATAAGTCGGGGATACGGTCGAAAAAGCAAGGGTTTTCAGTGGGTCAAGGCGAGAAATAAGGTCAATCACACAGGAGACGAACCACTGCAAATCAAGAGGAAAAACCCCGATGTGCCGGTGGCCGTATCGGAGAGCAGATCGTTTGGAATCCCCAAAATGGTTGGCCAATTTCCCCAACTGCAGACCATCATAATGGACGATGGATTTCAGCACAGGGAGGTTAATCCTACACTCAATTTATTGCTCACCGAATACAGCAGCCCCTATTTTGAAGACTTTTTGCTGCCTGTGGGAAGACTGAGGGAATGGCCCACCGGATCCCGGCGAGCAGATGCCATCATCGTGAGTAAATGCCCAACCGATCTGACAAGCGAGCAGGCGGCTGATTTTCAAAAAAAATTGAAGCCACTACCAAACCAAAAGGTGTTTTTCTCATACCTGACTTACGGCCAGGCCTATTATCTTTTTAACCCCAAACAAAAGCTGGTCGAAAAGCCTGGGGGGGAGGCTATTCTTTTGACAGGAATTGCCAATCCCGATCCATTGATTGACCACATGGCAGAACGCGTTGACAAACTGCATTCACTCGCCTTTCCCGACCACCACAACTTCAGTACTTACGATCTTGCACAGCTAAAAAAGACGTACGACCAATTGGAGATGAAGATCAGGTTTGTAGTCACCACTGAAAAGGACGCGGTTCGGCTGGAGCCCCATGTCAAGTTCCTCGCAGACAATAAAATCCACGTCTTTATCCAGCCGGTCGAAGTGGCTTTTAACCGCTTCAGCGAATTCTCTTTCGATGATTATGTAAAGAATAAGTTACTGGAGTTTAAGTCCTGAACCAACTCGATTGATTGACCCTCAATACCCGGCTCAAATATTATAAGTTCATAAATTTGCAACCCACAAATTGATACAGATGAAAACTAAGATTCAAATCATCAATGATTCCGATAATCCACTGCCTTTTTACGCCACGGATGGCAGTTCCGGTTTGGACTTGTACGCTGCTTTGGAAGAGCCTGTACAAATTGGACCACTGGAGAGGGCGATGATCCCAACCGGAATTCGCATTGCACTTATTCCGGGGCTCGAAGCACAGGTGCGTCCAAGAAGTGGACTGGCTGTAAAAAAAGGCCTCACCGTACTCAACAGTCCGGGGACCATTGACAGCGATTACAGGGGAGAAGTCCGGGTCATTTTGGTCAACCTATCCAACGAATCAGTCGAATTAAAACCCGGTGAACGAATAGCTCAAATGGTCGTGGCAAAATACGAGCGGGTGGAATGGCAAGAGGTCGATGAATTGAATGAAACTGAAAGAGGCGAGGGTGGTTTTGGCAGTACCGGTCAAAAATAATTACCACCTCTCAGCTGTTTAATTAACTCTCTGTATTCAGGGAATGAAAATACCACCGCTACTATGAATCTAATAATACCTATGGCCGGAAGAGGGTCCCGGTTGAGACCCCACACATTGACCACTCCTAAGCCCCTGGTACCCATTGCGGGAAAACCCATTGTTCAGTGGCTCATCGAAATGCTGTCTCAGGGCTTGGACAAGCCTTTTGAAGAAATTGCTTTCGTGATCGGGGACTTTGGAGAAGAGGTCAAAGAACAACTCAAAGAAGTAGCCCGGTCCGTAGGTTCGAAACCGCACATATTTTACCAGGAAGAACCACTGGGTCCTGCCCATGCCATACATTGCGCAAGGCCTGTAATTACAGGTCCATCCATGGTGGCTTTGGCAGATACGCTTTTTATCACCGATTTTTCTTTCGACCAGGAAAGCGAAGGGGTAATCTGGACCCAAAATGTCAAAAACCCTGAAAATTTCGGGGTTGTCAAGACCAACAGCGAAGGTGTCATCACTGAATTTGTGGAAAAATCGCCCAAATTTGTCTCCGATCAGGCCATTGTGGGAATTTACTACTTCAGAGATGGAGATAATTTTCGCAAAAAACTGGATTACCTCCTGGAAAATGAAATCCGTGAAAAGGGTGAATACCAGATAACCACGGTGCTGGAACTATTGAAAAACGATGGCCTGAAGTTTAAAACAGCCTCGATTGACGAGTGGCTCGACTGCGGAAACAAAGAAGCAATTATCCATACCAATGAGCGGATTCTCGATACCCAAATAGGCGAAAACATCATCGAGCAAGAAGTCGTTCTAAAAAACAGCACTGTGATTGAGCCCTGCTTTATTGGGAGAGGGGCTGTAATAAAAAACAGCGTCGTCGGACCCTTTGTATCCGTAGGTGCCCATTCCCGCATCGTGAAATCCGTAGTGGAGAAGAGCGTTATTCAGGATGAGTCGAAGGTTAAATTTGTCAACCTCAAAAACAGCATGATCGGAAATCAGGCCGAATACATTGAAAAGGCGAGAAAAATCAGCCTCGGAGATTACTCAAGATTAAGTTAATGATAAACCTGCACAGCTTTTGTTACCAATTCACAGTCCTGTCACTGGCCCTGACCCTGACAGTCGGCATTGCCCATTCCCTGAAAGCACAGGATTTCGACTTTCCCGAAGAGGTCGTGGTTCCGGACCTTCAGGCTGAATTTATCGAAGCCCGCATGTATATGCTGATGGAGCAATACGACCAGGCCGCAGAGCAGTTGGAAAAACTGTTGGAGCAAGACTCTGAGAATGCGGTTTTTCTTTACGAATTGGCGCGCTGTTACGATCAAATGAACCAAAGCTCAAAAGCACTTGAATACGCCAACAGGGCCCACCGATACGACCCCCGCAACAGTTGGATACTACAACTTCAAGCCAATTTAGCCGATGCAGAGGACCGCAATGACCTGGCTGAATCTGCCTACGCAAAACTCATGGAACTCCACCCTGAAAGGACCAATTACGGAATCAACCGCGCATACCACCTCCTTTTAATGGGACAGCGGGAAGAGGCGATTGGAGTATTAAATCAGGCAGAGAGTATCAGCGGGGTAAACCCGGAGTTGACCGCCAAAAAAATAAGCATTTTCAAAGCCGATAACGACTTTGACGCCATTGACAGGGAGTACCAAAAACTGTTGGAAGCTTTCCCCCGAAATGTTGATTTCAGAATGGAATACGGCTCTTTCCTGGAGAGTAATGACCAAAGTGAAATGGCCATTGAACAGTATCAAAAGGTACTGGAGCGCAATCCCGACCACAGCAGGGCAAGGGTGCGAATAGCAGAACTGGAAACCGGTGAGCTGGAGGGAGATGAAAGGCTGGAAGCCCTGCTGCCCCTCATCAGGGATGAAAATGTGGAACTGGATGAAAAAATCCAGGCACTCATTCCCCTCCTAATGGAACTGAGCGAAGACTACCAACCGGCCGTGGCCGGAAAATTACTGGAGGCGGGATTATCCCTCATAGAGGAACACCCGGAAAGAGCAGAGCCCAAAGCACTGACAGGGGATATTGCTTTTTCATCCTACCAATTCAATCAGGCCGCTGAATTGTACAGTGAGGCCCTCGATATACGATCCGATGTGGTGCAGGTCTGGTTCAATCAATTCGAATCCCTGCTCCAAATCAAAGATTATGAAAAACTGATTGACCGGGTCAACGAGGGGCTGGAATTTTACCCCAATCAGGCCCTGTTTTTTTACTACCTGGCACGCGGGCAAATGGGAGCCGGTGAACTGGAAACGGCCGACAACACCCTGAGAAGAGCCACATTAATGGGCCGCAGACAACCGGAACTCAAGTTGTACTTCAGTCTGGGAGAAGCCACACTGGAAAAAAAGAGGGGAGAGATTGAAAAGGGAATTGAACTTCTCAATCAAGCCACGGAAGATATGCCCGGTCAGGCCGACCTCCTTTTGATGAAAACAGATTTATTACTTCACCAGGAGGAAAATCTCGAAGAGGTTGCCACTGTTTTGGATGAGGTCCAAACATACACACCAAACCACCCGGAGTACCTTTTTGCCCGTGCCAGATTGAATTTTTTGAAGGGTGATAAAGAGGCTGCAAGTACTTATATGGCCCAATTGGAGGTGTATGACATCAAAGAGCGCGGAGATGTCAGAGAATGGGCCGATAAAATTTCAACCAATCCAGGGCGTTAAGTAGGAGTATCAGACACTCAATCCATGAATTACCAAATCCATCATTATACCGGTAAATCCCGCCTGCTCGTATTCGGGACCTCTTTGCTACTGATTGTCGGTATGCTAATGGTCAACTCCTGTAAATCCCCCAAGGAAGCCATTGAAGAACCAGAAGTTGAACTTACAGCAGAGAAATTGATAAAAGAAGTCAAACTCAACGAGTTCAATGCCGAATCCATCGATGGTCGGGCCCGTATTCAAGTGGGTCAGGATGGCATGTCACAGTCTTTTCGCGGTCATATTCGGGCTGTGAAGGACAGCGCCATTTGGGTGAGAGCAACGATTTTAGGCTTTGAGGTCGGAAGGGCTATGATCACACCGGACACCTTTCAACTCATCGACCGGGTAAATAGGGAATACGTCAAAATGCCGCTGGATGTAGTGGCTCACCGCTACGGATTGGATGTAACCTTCAAGCAACTGGAACAATTGCTGACTGGCAGTCCTTCATTTGACGATGTGGTGGTCCGGGAGTTGGACATGGGAAATCCTGGTGCTACGATAGCCGGTTTTATTGACAATATGCAGGTTTTGTACAAGATAAACGACCAGCAACTGGTAGAGAGATTCACCCTGATGGATGGAAACGGCAGGGTGGTCCGCTCTGACAACAACCAGTACAAACAAATGGGAGATGCTGGTTACTTTGCCTGGGAACGCGAGATAACCGGAACCGACGGAGTTCAGGAATTTTACCTAAATTGCGAATTTTTGGAGTTGAACGTTGAAGATGTCCCGACTTTGCCTTTTGATGTACCCAGTCGCTACGATCGCATTGAGTAAGCCGGCCGCTTTACTGCTATTTCTCTGTCTGCTCAGCCTGTCCGATCTCGCTGCGCAATCCAGACAACAACTGGAGCGCGAAAGAGTGGCCCTCGAGGAACAAATCCAATCCACACGTCAACTACTGGATGAAAGTATTGAACAGCGCAGGAGCACTGTGGAGAATTACGTCGCCCTGCAAAATCAATTGGAAGCCAGGAGAAATATGGTCTCCAATCTCCAGAATCAGACCCGCATATTGAGGGATACCATGGAAAATTTAAAAGACTCCATCGAGCTCCTCAACGAGCATTTTGAAGAGGTTAGAGAAATTTATTTTCAGCAACTGCGTATTTCCTACCTGCGGCAACTCACCACCAGAGACTGGATGTATCTGCTGTCTTCGGGTAATTTAAACACCGCCCTAAAGAGGTATTTTTACAATCAGCAGTTACAATCCTTTATCGACTTGAAAAAAACAGAACTGGATTCCATCTCCGACCAAATTGCGGATCGTCAGGCAGCCATTCAGGAATCATTGGATGAGCTGGGTCGATTGCAAACCAGGGAACAGCGCACTGTGGAAGAACTCAACCGGGACTTGCGCACCCAGGATGCCCTGCTAAACTCGCTTCGGGGAAAGGAACAGGAATTGCGCGAAAATCTGAAAGAACAAGAGAACAGGCGGAGGGAGTTGTCCCGAAAAATCGACCGTCTGATAGCTGAGGAAATAGCCCGCAGGGATGAGGCCGTGGAAGAGCTCCCGGAGCGTGCCGCCGAATACGAATTACTGAGCGGAAATTTTGAGCAAAATAAAGGACAGATCCCCTGGCCGGTCGAGCGGGGAGTTATCCAATCCCACTTTGGAAACCAACCACATCCCACCCTCAGCAATGTCACCATACAAAACAATGGAATAGATATACAAACTCTGGAGGGAACCCCGGTTAGAACAGTTTTTGAAGGACAGGTTACTGCGGTAGTCACCATGCCTGGCGATCAATACATGGTACTGGTCAGGCACGGAAATTACTTCACCGTCTATGCCGGTCTGAACAGCACCTACGTTTCCAAAGACCAACAAGTCAATGCAGGGGAAGAACTCGGTGTAGTTGGAAAAGACCCCGGCTCCGGTAATTTTATGGTGCACTTTGAGCTCTGGAGGGGCAAGGATGTGCTCAACCCGGAGGAGTGGATAAGCAGGTAATATTCCCATCCATTGCAACATAATTGAGCGATTATTTGGAACCACATGCACGGAAATTTTGTAGTCCCTTTTATAATTGCAGTTTTTTAAAGAAAAAGTACAGTGAGTGAGTAATACAAATCCCTCGGAGTGGAAAGTGGGCGAAGACCTGTCTAAAGGTATCGGCCAGGACGATGAAATTGCCATACTGGCAGCGGTGATATCCGGTGAACAAACCGAAGAACAAGTCAATGAACATTTGGATGAGCTGGAGTTTTTGGCGCTGACGGCAGGTGCGCGCACAGCTGAGCGCCTTACCCAAAAACGCGAACATCCTCATCCCAGACAGTATTTTGGCAGTGGAAAACTGGCAGAACTCAAAAAGTCGGTCGCCAAACACGGTGCAGGTATGGTCATTTTTGATGACGACCTCTCCGGCTCCCAAATCAACAACATAGAGAAGGAACTGAAAATCAAGGTCGTGGACAGGAGCAGCCTAATCCTGGATATTTTTGCGAGACGCGCCCAAACAGCTCAAGCCAAAACCCAGGTAGAACTGGCTCAACTTCAATACCTTCTGCCCAGATTGAGAGGTATGTGGACACACCTGGAGAGGCAGCGTGGTGGAATTGGTATGCGCGGACCGGGTGAAAAGGAAATAGAGACTGACCGGAGGATCATTCGAACCAAAATCAGCCAGTTACAGGAAAAGCTGGAGAAGATACAAATGCAGAACGAAAACCGTCGAAAGCAGCGGGGCAAACTCATCCGGGTATCTCTGGTCGGTTACACCAATGTCGGCAAGTCAACCATAATGAATCGCCTCAGCAAATCCGACGTTTTTGCGGAGGATAAACTGTTTGCAACCCTGGATACCACCATACGGAAAGTGGTATTAAATCGAACCCCTTTTCTGCTTAGTGATACGGTAGGTTTTATCAGAAAGTTACCACACCACCTGGTTGACAGCTTCAAATCCACCCTGGATGAGGTCAAAGAATCCGATATTTTGGTTCATGTGGTGGATATCGCTCATCCCCAGTACGAAGACCAAATTGCCACAGTAAACAAAACCCTGCATGAATTGGGTGTCCGTGACAAAACCACACTCATGGTTTTCAATAAAATCGACCTCTACCGCGAGCGGAATTACGACGACCTGCTGGACGATTCCACTAAATCAGAAATCGAGGACTCCATGCACCATCAATTCTCCCACAAATACCCCGAGGGATACGTCATCTGCTCTGCCATGTCCAAGGAGAATGTCGATGTATTGAGAGAGCGAATACTCGAGCTCGTTACCATGGAATACGAACGCAAGTACCCCTATCAGGCACAGAAGTGGTAGCAGATTTGGCAGGTCCGGTTTACAGACCTATTTTTGCATTGCAAAACCAATCAAAATGGAGGGTTTTCCTTGTATGCAAAATCTTCCGTATCATTTTCAAAAGAATTTTATGAGTAAAGCTCCAAAGACCATTGAAGAAAAATATGCGCATCTCCTACTTGATTACTGCCTCGAATTAAAGGAGGGGGCGTCCCTTTTGATCAACACATCCACCGAGGCACAGCCCCTTTTGCGGGAAGTATATAAACTGGCTGTTTCAAAAGGTGCCATGGTGGAAGTAAGTCTGGATTTCCCCGAAAAACAAGAACTCTTTTACAAGTACGCCTCTCAGAAGGCCCTTGAAAAGCCTCCTAAATTTGCCTCTTTGGCCATGCGGGAATTTGACAACCTGCTCACCATTCGAGCCCCATATAACCTCAGAGCTACCAGCGGACTGGACAGCAAAAAAATGGCGACCAGACAAAAAGCGCTGAAATCAATAAACGAATCCTATTTCAAGAGAACCGCTTCAGGTGAAATGAGGCGTGCACTTTGTGAATATCCCACCCAGGCCTCTGCCCAAAATGCCGGGGTATCCCTTGAGTCCTGGAGAGAATTTGTCTTTGATGCCTGCCGGCTCTACGATGAAGACCCTATAGGTAGTTGGCTTCAGGTGCGCAAAGACCAGCAAAAAATAGTAGATCACCTGAATAAATGCAGTGAGATACACTACAAAGGCCCCAACATCGACATGAAATTCAGTACTAAGGACCGGATTTGGATCAATTCAGACGGCACAGCCAATATGCCCTCAGGCGAGGTTTTTACTGCTCCTGTAGAGGATGAGGTAAACGGCTACGCCAAATTTTCCTATCCTGCTATATACCGGGGTGAAGAAGTAGAGGGAGTGGAACTTTGGGTCGAAAAAGGCGAAGTTGTTAAGTGGGATGCCGTCAGAGGGAAAGACTATCTGGATAAAATCTTTGAGATTCCGGGAGCGAAGAGATTTGGAGAGGTGGCAATAGGAACCAATTACCGCATTCAAAAAATGTCGCGCAGCATCCTGTTCGATGAGAAAATTGGCGGTACCATCCACATGGCCATTGGTCAAAGTTACATCCAGACCGGTGGCAAAAATGAATCCACGGTACACTGGGATATGATTACCGATATGAAAACAGACAGCGAAATCACTGCAGATGGCGAGGTCATTTATAAAAATGGTAAATTTACAATCTGATTTCGGCACCTGGAATAAAGTACACCATTGGGGGATTGGTGCATCCGAAGCAGAAAACTCAACCCACATAACTATTATCAGATAACACTCATAACCGAGCAAGGATGGGAAATTACAGTTACAAACCAAAAAGGGTTCCAGTTTCCGAGGAGGAGAAAAAATACCTCTGGTGGATGGAGCTGGTTTGGTGGATGTTTTCACTGATACTGATCTTCGCGGTCATGCTTCCCATTCTAGGCGAAGTGGAGGGGTATCCATTTACCTACATCAATGTGGCCTTTATTCTGCTCTTTTTTCACTACTCCCGCCATGTGGTCCTTTTGAAATACTCCGTTTTGAAGCTGAGCTTTTGGGCAAAATTGAGCTTTGCATTGCTCACCCCGGCACTTTTATTCTACATGGGGGGCAAGTTCGCCTATTTTCAGACCTTCATGGATGAGGCAACAATGAGTGAATTGATGCCCGGCCTGAGTTACGACCGGCAAACCAACCTTAACAGCTACATAAAAAACCAGATGATCTTTTTTGCATCGGGTACCTTCATAGCGGGAATACTCTTTTTCCTGCGAATGATCGTGTCCGTATGGAGACAGACCAATGAGAGGGGAATCTAACAAACAATACCATGGGCAAATTATCAGAAGAATTTAACGACTACCGCTCCAGGATGAATCAGCGCATTTTGAGCCATCCCAATAAAAACCTAAAGCGATTTTTCAGCCTGGACAATTCAACCTATGAAGAGGGAGCACTGCCGGTAAAGACCAAAGAGATGCTGGGTCTGGTAGCATCACTGGTTTTGCGATGCGACGATTGCATTGCCTATCACGTGGAAAAATGTGCCGAAAATGGGCTTAATGAGGAAGAATTTTTTGAGATACTGGCCATCGGAAATCTGGTGGGCGGATCCATTTGCATACCTCATTCGAGACGGGCTGTGGAGTTCTGGGATGATCTCAAAGAATAGAGCGATTTATAAAGGGACTATCTCAACAGCGTAACTGTACCGCTGAATTGATGAAGTTCCCTGCTGTCTCTTAGCTCAATCAGATACAGATACTCTCCTGGATTCAAAACCTGACCGTTAATTTCCCCATTCCACCCCAATTCGGGCATATTGGCGGGGATGCCTTCCACGCGGTAAAGCGTGTTCCCCCATCGGTCCTTGATCAGAAGTTTTTCTATCAGATAATCCTCATCGGCAAAGGCAGTAAAGAAATCATTGATCCCATCGCGGTTGGGTGAAAAAGCATTGGGAATGTAAACCTGGGCCGGCTCGTACACTTCAACATATTTCATCGCACTTGCGCGGCAATTAGAACGTCCTATCACTTCAACCTCAACAAGGAGGTCATCATCGGGAAGAATCCCTAGCGTCAAACCCTCTCCTACAGGTCGGTCATTTAAGAGCCATTCGGCCCAATCTGGCTGTGGCAGGTTAGT
Organism: Saprospirales bacterium; assembly: GCA_003559985.1. Lineage (GTDB taxonomy): Bacteria > Bacteroidota > Bacteroidia > Chitinophagales > Saprospiraceae > PWJY01. The sequence goes on along the minus strand of PWJP01000241.1, from coordinate 15,829 downwards.
ATTTGCCCTCAAGATCAGGGAATCACCCAATTCTATTTCAGCAGGACCCAATATTTCCACAAAGGGATCGACTTTGTAGTCAATACCAATCCACTCTTCGTGTCGGCAGCCGAATTGATCCTCGATGGCGAGTGAATATAATCCCGTAGAACCTCTGAAAATATAAGAGGGCGGAATCTTCTCATCATCAATAGACAAAACAAAATCTCCCTCTTCCAGGGAAATCCACTCAAGTTGAATAAGACCATCCTCCGCACTTGGACAGGTAGCCGGTTGTACAATAATATCAGCATCAATGGGAGTTGGCTCCAGAATGTATATCTCCTTGTCAAATTGACAGTCGTACTCATCTCGTGCTGTCAGGCTGTAAACCCCGCCTGTATAAACCTTTATTTGCCTTACATCCTCAGAATTTTTCTCCCATTCGTAAGAAATGAACCCTTCTGAGGCCGTAATTTCAGCATATGATCCACTGCAAATTACAGTGTCGGCCTCTAAAGTCAGTTCCGGTGAATCATACACCTCAATATTGTCAATAACAATGCTGTCGCAGCCCTTTAGATTTGAGTAGGTGCTGTAGAATACGGTATCACTACTGATTATTCTGCCTCTGAAATTATCCCCTCTGCAAAGCTTGTTCGTTAACAAAGTGGTATCCGTGGAGGCTTTGATATTGATGAAAAAAAAGTATTGCGAAGCGAGATCTTCCCCCAACACACAGCCATTTGCATCCTCAATGGATAGAAAAGTAAGTGGATAAACGTCCTCTTCCTCCTTTACAAACTCAAAGAATTCGCCTTCATAATCCATCCAAATATCCTCGTGCACAGTTTCCATCCCAAGTCTAAAGTCCGAAAGGATGGGAGCAGAATTGGCCATAGAGTCATGCAGTGCGAGTTCCAACGGCACTCCGGGGCAAAAAGTGAGTTCGTCACCGGGATGCACTTCTATTCCATTGATGGTAAAGCGATAGGTCGGCTCCAGCACTTCAAGACTGAGTTCGCAGGAATCAGATTTCTCCGAGAAGAGGTCCTTTGCATAAACTGTAAAATAATTTGTGCCGATATTGGAACAATCTAAATCAATGGAATCCATTCCAAAAACCTGTCCTTCCACTGGACCACAGGAATCAATAACTACATAAAGGTCATTGACCGGGAGGGACATATTGCCATTGGCCTCCAACTCTATGACAATTTCTTTACAGGAAATTTCAGGGGGAGGGATCTCATCATCAAACTCATAAGCACCCATATCGACAATACCATCAATAATGCGCCGATTGCCCTGGAAATCCACTGAAGAAATACCATCGGTGTAGTCATTACTGCCAAAATTAACAGCAGGAGAACATTCAGTAAGTCGAAAATCTCCATAGGTAGATGGAGCGTGAATGGCATCTATGGCTGCGACCAGTTTGGGATCAAAATCTCGATTGCCTCCTCCATCATAAGCATCCTCCAAATTCCAAGCATCACTGCCCCCGGAACCGTGAATTATAGAGTGATAAAATCCCAGGGTTGATGAATCCCCGGCACTGTAGTTGAATTCCCAGGGTGGGGATTCGGGATCACTGAGTTTGTTCTCCCAAAGGATGCTATTGTAAAAATTAAAGGTGGAATTTAGCTGGTCAAAAATAAGACCTCCTTTTGCGTGAGCTGCATTTCCAATGGCCGTAACGTTATACAAGTCAAACTGACTTTTTTCCGCATAGAATGCTCCGCCGTTCTCGGCAATGTTTCCGGTTATTATGGAATTGTCAATATGGATTTGATTGTGCAAGATGGAAGCTATTACCCCCCCGTAACCAATTACACGATTCCCTTGAAAAATAGATCTGGATATTTTTATATCAGAGTTCTGGAAAACCGAGATTACCGCACCATTAATTGCCTCATTATTGAGAAATTCAGATTGAATAATGTACAGATCAGAATTGTATATATTGAGAATAGCGCCCCCTGAGGTTTGAGATGTATTGCCCTCAAAAGTACAGTTTAAAATATCGAGGCGGGAATCATCGGCATTCAACAATCCACCGCCACCACCGGGGACAATAACTTCATTGTTCCGGAAAACCGTATTGACCATATAAACATCGGCGCCATTGACATTGGCCATACCAGCTCCCTGATTGGCAGAATTTCCGGATATTACGCAATTTGCTATGGTAGCACCACCCCCGTCGTTATAAATCCCCCCTCCTGAATTATTCCTGGGATATCCATCTGCAGCGATTATCTCGGCATTGCCGCCGATAATGGTAAATCCATCAACCAGCGACTCGCGACTAGTATTTGATATGTCGAGTACAGTATGGGAGTTCCCATACAAAGAGCCAGTTTGGTTGATGTCTCCACTAAGCGTAGTCCTGAATAGGTTAAAGTTTCGCTCAGATGCATTCTCTTCAAAGCCTCCAAAACCTCCCAGCAGTGCAACCCCATCGGGCAACACAAACCTGGCTGAACGGTCTCCATCATGGGAAGTGGGATGATAAGTACCACCGGCCACCCAGATTTCATCTCCAAAGTCGGCCTGCTGCAAGGCACCTTGTAAATCGGTATATGCATCTTCCCAGGAGGTGCCATCATTCGCGCCAGCGGCGGAGTGATCCACGAAAATAACCTGAGAAAAGGAAGTAAGGGGTGTGAATGTCATTAGGGTACATGCCAAAGCAATTAAGAGCATTGTATTTTGTACCAACCGGAAATGACCTCCGCAAGACATCACATATTAAGAATTGTTGACTAGTATTTTACCAAATTTACCACTTTTTTTCCAAAAACAAAATCCCCAACCAAATGAGGTCCTGGCTTGAAAATATGTAGTGTATTATATACAACCCATCAAAGTAGCATGATGTGGCACCAACAGTGCTTTTTTCTAAGAATTTTTCCAGTAAAAGCGGAAAACCACAGCATCATAACATATTCAATTGTTAAAGAGGCATTTATACTTGTAAAATATGCGCATTCGCAAAATGGCAAAAGGGAAGGAATCTAAAAAACCTACGATCTGGAGAATGCATCCAAACAAATGCAACGAAGTTCATCTGAATCCCTTCAATCAAAAAAATTGCCGACCGGAAACCAATTCCGATCGGCAATAATTCTTAAATCGATAAGATCGACTAGGTATCAATCTAACCTACGGGTATTAATACCCGGGATTCTGTGGAAGGGAAGAACCGAGGTCAATCTCTCTTACAGGAATTGGCATGATAGTTTGATTGTCACCTGGCATCAACCCATTGATAATAGGCAAGCCATTTCTCAACAAGTCCATTCTGCGATGACCCTCAAAGCAAAGCTCCTTACGTCTTTCGTCCAAAATAGTCATGAGAAAATCGTCACCATCTGCAAAATCACCGGCTTCAAAACCATCCAAACCAGCTCTTTCTCTCAAGGTATTGATAATCTCAAGGGCTTCATCATCCACACCATTGGCCATTTTAGCAAGTGCTTCAGCGCGATTCAAATAAACCTCTGTGATTCTAATCATAGGAGCATTATCTGAATTTGATTGAGCATCGGGAAACTTTGTGGTGTAAATCAATTCCCCAGAAGCATCAACCTGATGCAGGTCAAGGAATCGACGGTCGCCCTCCTCAAAAGCTTCCAGTAAGTCATCTGAGAAAGGACAATCACCTCTTGCACCCAGTTCTGCAGGATTGTAAAAAGAAGCCCAACCACCTGAACCGGTCCTGGAGTTGTCTGCAGCTGACATTGCTACATCAAAGATGGTTTCAGCGGTCAATTGGTTGTAAAAATTGTAATTGGGAGCGAGTGCATAATTGCCCTCGTCAATAACCATTTGAGCACGCTCGGCAGCCTGTACGTTATCGCCTTTGTAAAGGTACAATCTGCTTAAAAGGGCATTGGCACCACCGACGCTCGCCCTAATTCTGCCATTTACTTCAGGCAAATCATCAACAGCCTCGAGAAGGTCATTTTCAATGGCATTGTAAACCTCGGCAACCGAACTCCTGGGAGGGAAGATAAAATCTCCGTCCAATACATCAGGCTCAGTAACAATTGCAATACCAGGCGAAGCTCCATCGTCAAAAGTATAAGGCTGGGCAAATAAATTAACCAAACTGAAATTGACTTTGGCACGGATGAACTTGGCTTCAGCAATCACTGCTGCCCTTTCTTCCTCGCTAAATCCGGGATCGTCAACGCCCGGCACTCTGTCAATTACAGCATTGGCAGCAAGAATAGCGCGATAATGGTCACGAAAAATGGCACCTATGGATGTATTGTCAGCGAGGACAGAACTGTTTCTAATGTCCTGCAGTGTGGGAAATGACCCAATAAAATCAACATTGTCAGCCTGAAAGTCAGCAATAATTTGAGGCATCGCTCCAAAAACATCCAGAAACATGATACGACCATAAGCACCCGTCAAACTGGCCCTGGCAGCAACCTCATTGGAGAAGGCACCTTCAATTGATAATTCCTGTTCCGGTTGCAGTTCCAGATCGTCTTCACATCCTGTGAATGCAATCAGGAGAAAGGAAAGGAAGAATAATACTAATATATTTTTCATAAGTATAATTTTTTAAGATTTGATGTTAAAAGGTAACGTTAAGTCCAAATGTGTACATTTTTCTCTGTGGAATAACAAAGAAAGACTCACCCTGAACCAGATTGCTAGTACCAGAATCAGATACTTCCGGATCCTGTCCTCTGAAATCAGAGTCTTTGAAGGTCAACAAATTGTTACCCCTGAAGTAGATATTCAAACCCTTCATCCAATCAATTCCGAGCTCACGCACCGGCAAACTGTAATTCAAGGTAAGAGTTTTCAGCCTCATGTACGACCCGTCCATAAGTTGCAAGGTTGAACGTTGTGCAAAAGTATTGCGGGTGGGGCTATCTGCTGCCGGCGCAAAAGCCTGGTCACCTGGTTGCTCCCAAGCATCCAACAAAATAGTGGACTTATTAAATCCTGATACCGGATTCTCTGTAAACCTAAGGTCGTCAATCATTACCATATTTCCATAGGTGAAATTAAAGAGTCCGCTCAAAGTAAAGTTTTGGTACCCTACGTTGAAGTTCAAACCACCTACAAAATCAGGTATGGCTGAGCCAACGTAAACCCTGTCAGCCTGAACCGGACTGGTGGTGGGATTTCCGTCCCGATCCAACCATTCAGCATTACCCGTTTCAGGATTAATTCCCTGATATCTAATCAGATAGAATTCATTGGCAGATTGACCAACCACAGCTCTTTGTGAAGCAGTTCCGGCAACGAATTTATTTCCATCTTCATCTTCTGTTGCATTTGGCAGACTTTTAACCTCGTTATCAGCAAAGCTAATGTTACCACCAATAGAGATGTTCCAATCCTGGTTTTGGAATACATCAAAGTTAAAATCTATATCAACTCCTGTGTTTACCATATCTCCGGCATTCTCCGTAATAACACCAAATCCACTGGTTTGAGAAATCGGTCTATCGAGCAACAGGTCCTCAGTATCTTTGTGCCAGAAGGAGATGCCCAAATCCATGAAATCCGCAATCCTGGCGCTGATTCCAATATCAAACTGAGCAGTTTGCTCCCATCTCAGATCAGGATTTTCAGCCTGTATGGGCCTCAAACCAGGCATTCCGGCATAATCAGAAGCTGTTCCTGCACCGTATAATCCTCTGGATCCAAAGTTACCAATTCTGTCATTTCCGGTAATTCCATAACTTGTTCGGAGGCGAACATCTGTAAATAATTCAGATCCTGCAAGGAAAGGCTCACGGCTCATATTCCATCCAGCACCAACTGCCCAAAAGTTACCCCATCTATTGTCAGCACCAAACCTGGATGATCCATCTCTTCTGATAGAAGCCTCAAAGAAATAGGTATTCCCGATATCGTACTGGAATCTGGCGAAATAAGATGCCAATGCCCACTCTGTTCTCGTTGCAGATGTGATGGAGGGTGAAGCACCACTTGCCACGTTTCTCAAGTCATCTGCAGCGAAACCACTGGCTTCAACGGCAGTCGATTGTAACAGAGAGGTTTCAAAACTTTGACCTGCCAGGAAATTCAAGCTAGACCGGTCTCCAATAGGAGTATTGTATCTGGCAGTATTGGTAGTCAGCCATTTTTCATCCTGGATTATCCTTTTGTAACCATATCCACCTGGACTAATTACCTCAGGATTTCTAAAGGTCTCACTGGTTGCCAAATGATCTATACCAAAATCAGATCTGAGCGTAACTTCACCATTTCCAATTCCGGGAATGACGTATTCGGCAAAGATATTTCCAGTAGTTCTGTCAGAAATAAATTCATTGACACTCAAATTATAAATTGCAACAATGTTTGGGATAAAACCAGGTATTGTTGGTGATCCATCTGGATTAAAGGCCTGGACTCTTGGATCTTGCAAATACGCAGAGGTCAATGGTGCAAAGGTGCTGTTCTCAGCATAAATTCGACCCATATCTGCCCTGCTCACAGACATATTTGCACCCAGGCGGAATTGGTCACTTACCCTGTGATTGAGATTGAGTCTTCCACTCAATTTCTCCATCTCATTTCCTAGCACATAATTTTCTTCATCTGAGTAAGAAACACCCACATAATAGGTGGTGCTTTCATTACCTCCGTCAAAGCTCAATGAAGTGCGGAAAGAGGTCGCATCTCGCACCACTGCATCTTGCCAGTCAAAGAAAGGAACCTCCTCGGGAACAGGAGCTCCCAAAATTGTCAAAAATTCCTCTGAATTGGTCATATCGTAGGTTTCAGTAGGACTACCAAAACCGTAGGAGGTTCTAAAAGTGACATTATTAGTACCACTTCTTCCCTGCTTGGTAGTTATCAATACAACACCATTGGAACCTCTGGAACCATAGAGAGAAGCTGCTGCTGCATCCTTCAAAACAGAAATAGACTCAATGTCATCCATTGACATATTCAACAGTGGATTCAGACCAGTTCCAGCTCCCAATGCATTGGAATAGGACCCATCGTTTAATGGAACACCATCCACAACGAATAGTGGTTGACCTCCGGCATTGATTGAAGCAACACCTCTAATACGTATATTAGTAGCAGCTCCCAAAACTCCTGAAGAATTCACTATCTGGACTCCTGAAGTTTGACCCTGCAATACCTCTTGAGGTGAAACGGCCGGGATGTTGTCTATTGCCCTGCTGTCGATGGTAGAGACACTGGAAACCAGAGACCTTCTGGTCTGCTCTCCGTAAGCAACTACAATTACCTCATCTAATGCGAGGTCACCTTCTGCCATAACAACATCATAAACATCACCAGGGCCTAATTCGAGTACCTGAGTCTGATAGCCGAGATAGGATATCTGAATGGCTTCAGCACCATCGGGTACATCAAATTCAAATCGCCCGTCAAAATCGGTAATAGTGGCAACATTCTCAGCATCCACCACACTGACTAGTGCACCAATGAGTGGTTCATTTTCTGAATCTGTTACCGTTCCTGAAATCGTACGCTGTCCGTACAATTGGCCCATCGTAAACAGGACCGAAAACGCAATTAATAAAAGTTGTTTCATAAGCTAAGTTTTTATTGACTAACTGAATGATTTACATTTCTATCCTTTTTTCTCGCAACTACTTTCTAATCGATCAAAAGGTCTTAACCGCTGCTTAACAATTCCGTAAAGCTATAAAATTTTATCCTGCTCTCAGGCATTATAAAGGGGAAAATTTTTCGATTTGCATTTTTTAGTAATACCTTAAATGCTGATTGTCTGAAATTTATATTGTCATTGAGCAACAAAAATAAATTAACATTCACTTAATCTTTGAAAATGGTATGTTTTGAAAAGAATTACTTTGCAGCGTCGAGGCTCCATAATTCAACCATTCTTGTAGGATTTCTTTATTTTTCACCACTTATAACTGCATTAAAAAACCCGCTAACCAGGATTTACCGGCAGCGGGTTTTGTATCTTTCCTCTTACAGAGGGATTGGTTTAAAATTCTCAGTAATCAATATCTCAATACAAGGGCAATTCCCTGATGGTCTTTCAACTGACCGTTGTCCATAAAAGTAATAGTGCCTCCTTTACTGAGGTGTCTTTCTATTATTTCATCAACGATGTCGTCAATTACCCCGGGTTCCGTTTGATCTTCCATCAACTTCAAGCGATCATCATCCGTCAACTTAGCCGGTTGGAAGTAATCGTTTTCCACTAGCAATAGATCGCCTCTTCCCTGATTGACCATCTTCCAGATATCGTTGAGATCTGTGGAAAATTTGTTTTGACCCACTGCAGTTCCCAGTCTGTCCAAAGCTTCTTTTCGCCTCTCTATGATTCCCTCCTGGGCAACTGGCCATACTTCTTTTACCACTTGATAAGCAGTTTTGTGATCCAGGTTTTTCATAAGGGAACCCATGACCATACTGCTATTGTCCATCACTTCTCTAAAAAAGGAGAGATTCCGGTCCACTCCGACCAGCACTACACCCAGTGGGTCTTCATTGTGCAATTTTTGAAAAGCCTTATCGACTCTGTTGAAAAACTCCCTGCTCATGTTGTCCTCTTTGGCAGCCATGGATCGCTTGAGCGTATCAGTATTGTACAATTCATTTTCCATGGGGAATTCGCCCTCTTTCACCTCTCTAACCGGACGATCGCTGTAAGCTTCAAAGAGATTAACACTGTTCTGACTGAGTCGCAAAATGTAATAGTGCTCTTCCTTGTGAAGGGCCCTGACCAGGTCTCTGGTGGCGAAGTTCTTGTCTATAATCACACGATCCTCGACTTCAATCGGAAGTCTGACATGCCTGGCTGTATCGGAATTCACAAATAACACCAGGCTGTCAAGGTTGAGGTTGTGGTCAAATCCATCCTCGTATTTTTGGAGGTTTTTCAAAACCTCATCAATCTCACGCTTGTTGAAATCACCCAAAAGCCTGTTTTCAGCTTCTCTCAACAGATTTCTCAAACGGGTTGAATCCTTTTTGTTCTCGGGATGTGTGCGGTGCGTTTTCATCAAAATGGTCACACTCGGATACTCCAACACATCCTTAATCTCCTTCAATGTTTTTTCTATCATGACTTGATAATTTTTGTCGCTTTTCCTAAAAAGGCCCCAAAGGTAATACTTAGCTGAGCTTTTTCACAGTATTTTTCCGGGAATTTAAATGGTGCGGGGCGTTTCCTTCTAATTGCAAAAAACCTTTAACCAGCCTGCGGTCCCCAAAATGGTTAATCAGAATAAACATCGTGAGCTTTTCTAAATCTGATTGTCAACACTTCACAGAATATTATTTAAAAAACAGGGGTTTCCTATCCATCGATGAAGAACTTCCAGTAGTACTGTGAAAAGTGTTTTCAAAGACTCCAGACAATATTAATTGGTTAATAACACGGCATTAACCCCGGCTAAATATTCCACCTATATTTTTGTACAAAATATTATAAGATTTGTTGGCTTGAATTAGCTGAAATGCTTAAATTGCCACCGGATTCATTGCTAACCATAAAATGCCTGATTATGCTGAAGCCCTACTTTCAATTGTCGGTTCTGGATGGTGTGGATTTCTTCTTTTTGGAAGACAATAGCGATGGTGACAACAAGGAATATTCTGAAGATCAAAAGGTCCTTGATAATCCCTTCAACATCTGTATGCGCAGCCGGATGATGTTGGAACCGGAATGGGAAGAACTGGATTTCATATAATGCCAACGGTCTCCAAAAGGAATTTTGACCTCTGGTTCACCTTTACTCTCGAATGAATACATGTTCTGTATTTTTCAGGCATTAATTTTACTTCAAAACCAAATTTCAAATCTTGTTCTCTTTGAGGTGTCTGAGCGCTTCAACAATTTCTGCATGCTGGAACTCAAAACCGGCTTTATTGAGTCTCTCAGGAACTGCCCTTGTACTATCCAATACGGCAGTGGCCATTTCGCCCAACATCGTTTTCAATACAAAAGAAGGAGCCGGTAACTTAAGGGCAGGGCGGTTCATACCCTTTTTAATGGCATCCACCAGGTCAGTCTGTCGCACAGGTACCGGTGCCGTGCCGTTTACTACCCCATTCAGGTTCCGGTTTTCCATCAAATATTCAAAAATGCGCGCCAAATCGTGAATATGTATCCAGGGATAAAACTGTTTGCCACTGCCCATCAGTGCGCCCACACCCAGTTTTTGGGGATTGGCCATATTGGGCAGAGCACCTCCTCGGGTACTCAACACCAAACCGATCCGCACCTTATATACAGGACAGTATTTCTCCATGGCATCTGCAGCTTTTTCCCATGAAACGGTAGTTTCGGAGAGAAAACCTGTTCCGGGCTTTGATTCTTCGGTCAGTAAATCCTCGCCTCTATCTCCGTAGTAACCAACTGCAGAGGCAGATAAATAGGCAATGGGTTTGACCCCGGTTTCAGCGAGGTGCTTTTCAAAGGTAGCGGCACTGTCGAGCCTGCTTTGGAGAATGAGTTTTTTTCGGGCGCGAGTCCACCTGCCATCGGCAACTCCCGCTCCTGCCAGGTTTATGATGTAATCAACTCCTTTGAGTGCCTCTGTATCCATTTTGTGTTCTGCGGGATTCCAGGTGTAAGTGGTATATGGACTTTTTGACTGCTTGCTTCTACTCAAATGCGAGACTTTCACTCCAAGGTCAGTCAGGTAGCTCGATAAATGGGTTCCGATAAGGCCGGTACCGCCTGCGATAAGTACACTTTTTCCCTCTAGTGACATGTTGTTGTAAATTGGTTTACAGTTAGTAAGCATTAATGAGGCGCAATTGTTGCGATAAGTACTTCATAAAGGCAAGTGAAATGTCTGATAGGCAAAATTCTGTTTCAGCTCCATAATTGTTGGATATAGTGACCAAATTAACCCACTATCCAAAGCGGGTTGTTATATTATTCCTATTTTTGTGAAAATGCTACAGCGATGATTTTCAACAGGATTCAACAGACCATACTCCTCTCTGTTTTGACTTTGGCCCTAATTTCACCACTTCAATCATGTGGACCGGAGGCAGCAGACAGAAAGGGAATAAGTGAAGGCGCAACTCCTGAAATAGTGAGAGTTCGCATTCCCGCAGATCCTACAAGACTCAATCCCATGTTATCCCGTAGCGGCTATGCCAGCCAAATTGAGAACAATATTTTTATGTATCTGCTCGACCACGATCCGGAAACACTGGAGTTTGTGCCCATGTTGGCAAAAGACCATCCGGAGGTGGGGGAGGGTGAAGTAATTGACGGTCACAAAACCCGGGCATTCACTTTTGAAATAAGAGAGTTGGCAGTGTGGTCGGATGGCAGACCTGTTGTAGCAGACGACTACGTTTTCACACTGAAGGCAGCACTGAATCCCCAGGTGCCGGCATCAAGCTGGAGGGGTTTTCTCCAACACCTCCGAAAGGTGGAAACTGACCCGGACAACAAGCGAAAATTCACTGTGATGGTGGATGCAGATTATATGCACGGCATCGAAATGGCCGCCGGATTCCCCATTTACCCTGAGCACATATACGACCCGCGGGGGTTGATGCGCCACCTGGATTTGGAACAACTTTTCAACTACGATGAGGATTCTCTCGATGAGCGGGAGAAAAACGCCCTTGCTTCTTTTGCCGAATTATTTACATCAGCTACATACAGCTCAGAGATGGTAAAAGGAGCCGGACCTTATGAATTGGTAAACTTCGAATCAGGACAGCAAATCACCTTAGAGCGAAAGGAAGATTGGTGGGGCGAGGAAATCTTCCCTCCGGGACCTTCACGTATTCACTACCTCATCATCCCGGATGAAGCGGTTACACTTAGCGGGTTAAAGGATGGAAGCATTGACATTGCCAGTGAGCTGCCTCCCCGGTACTTCAAGGAATTGAAAACCGATGAAAGCTACGCTGATCGCTTTGATTTCCACACACCCCCTCAATTCCAACTATATTACTTCGCCCTAAACAATGAGGACCCCATATTGAGCGAGAGAAAGGTCAGAAGGGCTTTAGCACATATGACAGACCTCGATTTTGTGATCGATGAAATAATGGGTGGTTTTGCCGTGCCTGCCCCCGCTGTGGTTCACCCCGACAAGGAGGAATTCAATTCTTCACTCCAACCCATTGAATACAGTATTGCAAAAGCGGATAGCTTGCTCACCCTTGCCGGCTGGACTGATACGGATGGGGACGGGATACGGGACAAGGAGACAGATTCAGGTCCCCGAGACCTCCAACTGACCATTGATGTATCGTCGGGGGAAATTGGACAAAATTTGGCACTCTTAATGAAGGAAACAGGAGAGCGAGTAGGTGTGGATTTCAATATCAGAACCCGGGAATTCAGATTGATACGGGAGGATATGATGAACAGAGATTATCAAATGACGCCTCTTGTCTTGAGACAAAGTCTCCTACTGCCCGACCTAAAGCAAAACTGGCATACGGACTCCAGGGCACCTGACGGCAACAACCTCTCTCTATATTCCAACCCGGTCGCTGATTCACTTATGTCTCAAATCAGGATGGAGGATAATCCTGAGACTTTAAAGACTCTCTACCGCGAAGTCCAGGAATTAATTTACAAAGATCAAGCCGTGATTATGCTGGTAGCACCTACAGAGAGAGTGGTGGTAAATTCCAGACTTCAACTAATTACTTCCGCAAAAAGGCCGGGGGATTTTGAGGGAATGGCCCAACTCAAGGAGGTGGAATTTTGAGTAGCTTTGATCAGTAAAGGCTTCAGCCAAGTAAAAAGACCATGAGGAATTATCTGCTGAAAAGGGTTTTGTTGTTCCTGCCGACACTTTTTGTCATAAGCCTGGCGGTTTTTTTCTTGAGCAAAACCATACCCGGAGATCCTGCAGAACGTCTCACCGGTATTTTGAGCATCGAAGGAGATGAGCATTTCGACCGGGGCGCCATGACCAACTATCAGCGGACCTACCGGCATCTGGGGCTGGATAAACCCCTGTTTTACTTCAGCCTGCATCCCCGTGCCAGAGAAGCCAACCTCCGGGACATTGAGCGACCTGCTTTTCGCAATAACATCAAAAATCTGATGTATGAAACCGGCAAGCCTGAATTGGTTCGCAGTTATTTCGAAGCGGGAAAAGCATTGAGTAGAGCTATCCGATTACACCTGGATGAATGTGATACAGCAACCTTCTGGGCCGACTTTGAACACCAAATCAACAGAGCGAGCTCGAAGGCAGAAATTGCAGAAATAACAGACAATGCACTCCTTTTTATGCCAGATGAACAGTGTGGCTTTCGACCTTTTGCAGAAGATTGGTGGAAATATGCTGATAAAATAGGATCTGTTGAACGTACATTTAGTTGGTGGCTTCCCAAATTGAGCTGGCACGGCACCCAAAACCAATACCACAACTGGCTGGCGGGGATACTTTCGGGAGATTGGGGCTACTCGCTCAGAGACGGGCGTTCGGTGGGTTCAAAAATTCGCAACTCAATCGGCTACACCCTGAGCATCTCCTTTTTCAGTCTGTTGCTCACCTTTGCTGCCGGAATCCCTCTGGGAATGTTTCTCGCCACAAGTAAGCGTAAAAGATGGAAGGAGATATTGAGAAAACTGGTTTATGCACTATACGCGGTACCGCTCTTCTGGCTAGCCACCCTGTTGGTGGTCTTTTTTACCACAGAAGAATACGGAAAGTGGACCAATCTTTTCCCCTCTCCGAGTCAGATAATGCTGCACACCATGGACGGTGATGCTGGTTTTTTTCAGGGATTGAGTTACTTGCTCCTGCCCGTACTTTGTCTGGCTTCCGGTGGAGTGGCTTTTGTCGCCCGTCAAATGGAACAAACGGCACTGAGGGAAAATACCGCCCGTTACATTACCATGTCGCGTTTGAAGGGAAACAGCGAGTCCGCTACCATTTGGAAACACCTTTTTCCCAATGCAGTTTTTCCACTTATAACCTTGTTGGGGGCGCTGATTCCGGGTTTGATTTCCGGCTCGGTGGTGATTGAGGTTATCTTTAATATACCCGGTATGGGCAGGCTGATGTGGGATTCCATATTCGGACAGGATTGGAATGTGGTTTTTGCAATTCTGATGATTGGAGCTATTCTTACATTGGTAGGACAGTTAATCGCTGACATACTATACGCCAGGGCAAATCCAAAAGTCAGGTATGATTGAGGTATTTCAAAATAGGGGAAAAAACCGGGGAAAGGTAAAAATGCCGGCATCCCTGACTCTGGGGATATGCCTCATATGGCTCTTTACCGCCCTTTTTGCCGACCAGCTCGCCAACGAATTGCCCTTGACCTGCAAAATAGACGGCCAGAGACATTTTCCTGCTTTCAGAGAAACCCTTTCAAAGGTGAGCGGTCAATCCAGTCCGCGCATATATTATTTGAGCAAAAAGGAGGAAATGGAATCGGTAATTCGTGCTCCAATTCCCTACAGCCCTCAGACCATTGACAGAGCCAATGCAGGTTACAAAAGTCCGCTGGGTCCACAAAATATAAGCAGCCTGAGATACCGGCACTGGTTGGGGACAGATGGAATGGGACGAGACGTCCTGGCTGGTTTAATCCACGGAAGCCGGGTGGCACTCATTATAGGATTGGTTTCTGTTTTGGCAGCAATGCTGGTTGGGGTGCTGTTTGGTGCGGCAGCCGGTTACTTCGGTGACCGGGGCTGGAGGTTAAATAAACTGGAGATTGCCGGGGGCGCAATCATTTTATCGGTGGGTTTATACCTGTTATACTTGCAACTCGACTACGGCGGAAGTTGGCTTTATTTCGGAGCATGGTTACTGGGCAGTGCGGTACTTGTTTATTTGTGGTCCTCTACCGTCAAAACAAGGTTAAGAGCATATCTCTCCAGCTTCCGGATTTCCCGAACGATGGGAATACCACTGGACCTCATGCTACTAAGGCTCATTGAAATCTTCAGGGCAGTACCATCTTTATTTATTCTTCTGGCCCTGCTTGCCATTATTGAAAGTCCGGGTATTCTACAGATGTCGCTGATAATCTCACTTCTCATGTGGCCGGCATTTGCGCGTTACACCAGGGCAGAATTTTTGAGTCTTCGAGAACAGGAGTTTGTTCAAGCTGCTCGCCTGCTCCGGCGTAGCAACAATTACATCATTTTCAGAGAAATAATGCCCCTCGCCATCCCTCCAATAGCAGTGGCGGCAGCATTTGGAGTGAGTTCTGCCATACTGGCGGAGTCCACATTGTCCTTTTTGGGAATAGGATTTTCAGCTGAGCAGGTGAGTTGGGGCTCCATGCTAAATGAGGCGAGATTGTACTTCAAGGCCTGGTGGCTGGCCGTATTTCCGGGAATGGCCATTTTTGCAGTCATACTATCTATGAATTCTCTGGGAGATTATATTTCCCGGCAAAAATCCACAGGCATAGAGATGGTGAATTGACAGCTTAATATTGCATCAATTAATTCCTTAGCAGGGAGCAAAAAAGGATACAATTATCGTCTTGGAAACAATCCACTGCGCGCACGATTGCGTTCGTGTTTGGGGTCATCCAGGTCAACTTCTACCTGTTCATTCATTGGGCAACCGGTTTTTGTACTGCAAGAAGAAGAAAAAGTCAAAAATCCTCCAAGCAGCATCAAACCTAACAAATATCGAAGCTTCATATACTTAATCATCTGACTATCAATTATTTGATTGTGTTATTAAATATTACTATTCATAAGCTCTGACCATAAAGGTAGCTGAAATGCAGAAAGGACAATAGTTTCAGCCACTTTTTTTTCAGAAAAAGTTTGTCCGTTCGGTTGATTAAACATACATTTGCAGCAAATTAATTCATTTAAGTAATTAAAACTTGTTGAAATGAACAAAGGAGATTTAATTAACAGCGTTGCTAAGCACAGTGG
>PWJP01000075.1 GCA_003559985.1 Saprospirales bacterium | reverse complement strand
TCTTTGTCAACACTCAAATCTGGATTATGGCTAAGAAAAAATTGTTTTTGCTGGACGGGAATGCCCTGGTGTACCGGGCTCATTTTGCCTTTATCAGTCGTCCCCTCATCAACTCCAAGGGATTGAACACCTCGGCCATCACCGGTTTTGTGCGCACCCTTTGGGATATTTTGCAGAATGCAGGACCCACGCACATCGCGGTTTCTTTTGATCTGAAGGGTCCCACCTTTCGAAACGAACTCTACAGCGAATACAAAGCCAATCGTGACGAGCAACCCGAGGACATTACTGCAGCCATGCCCTACGTGTACAAAATAGTCGAGGGCTTTAAAATTCCGGTTTTGACTGCGGAAAATTACGAGGCTGATGATGTGATAGGCACCATTGCCAAAAAAGCGGAGAAGCACAATTTTGAGGTGTATATGGTGACCCCGGATAAGGATTACGCGCAGTTGGTCTCCGATAAAGTCTTTATGTACAAGCCCTCCAGACGGGGGAATGGAGTGGAGGTTTTGGGTGAAGAGGAAGTACTTGAGCAGTGGGAGATTGATAAAGTCGAACAGGTGATCGATATTTTGGGATTGCAGGGAGATTCCAGTGACAACATACCCGGAATTCCCGGTATCGGACCTAAAACAGCGAAAAAGCTACTTAAGAAATTTGGTAGCGTGGAGGGCCTCATTGAAAATTCTGACCAACTGAAAGGCAAGCAGAAGGAAAATGTGGAGGAGTTTGCCGATCAGGCTATTTTGTCCAAAAAACTGGCTACCATAGAGCTAAATGTGCCCATTGAATTCGACGCTAAATCGCTGGAAATTGAACCCTTCGACCGGGAAAAACTCTCCGAGTTGTTCAAAGAACTCGAATTCAGAACGCTAGCCAGGTCCATCCTCGGTGAAGGTGAAGAGCAAAAGCGCGAAGCCGTGCAGGGGGAGCTTTTCGCCCAGGCTTCAGATAAGGTCCAGGGAAAAATGAGCCCTGATTTGAAAAAGCACTCCGTGGCTGAAAAAACCATAGAGGATGTCGAAGTGGATTACAAATTGGTCAAAAGCGAGGAGGAGATCGACCAGTTGATTGACGTTTTGAAAAAAGCCGGTCACTTTGCCTTCGATACCGAAACCACCAGCCTGAATCCTCACGAAGCTGAATTGGTGGGAGTTTCTTTTGCCGTCAAAGCCGGAGAGGCGTTCTACCTGTCCAGCCCGGCAAAGTTTGAAGAGGCAAAGCAGCAAATTCAGCGCTTTAAGGATTTGCTCGAGGATGAGAAAATAGCCAAAACAGCCCAAAATATCAAATACGATGCCCTGGTCTTGAGGAAGTACGACATAGTGGTGAAAGGGTATTACTTTGACACCATGATCATGCATTACTTGTTGGAACCCGGGATGAGGCACAGCATGGATTTTCTGGCAGAAACCTATTTGAAATACAAGCCCATTTCCATTGAATCGCTCATTGGCAAAAAGGGTAAATCCCAGAGAAGTATGCGTTCTGTAGAGGAGGAAAAAGTGGTGGTTTACGCTTGCGAGGATGCAGACATAACCCTTCAATTGAAAGAATACCTCGAAAAGGAACTCAAAAGTGAAAATCTCAAAGAACTCTACGACCAAATTGAGGAACCCCTCATAGATGCCATCATCGAGATGGAATCAGCGGGTGTAAAAGTGGATCGCGAATATCTGAAAAAATACTCGGAAGAACTCCAGAAAAAAATTGATGCCCTGGTTTCAGAAGTGCATGAAATGGCAGGCGTTGAATTCAATATCGCCTCACCCAGACAGGTCGGGGAGGTACTTTTTGAAAAGTTGGAAATCCCATACAAATGGCGAAAGACCAAATCCGGCCAGTATTCTACCAATGAGGAAAAACTGAGCGAATTGAGCAAGGACCACGAAATCGTCGGCAAAATCCTCGACTACCGTGGTCTGACCAAGTTGAAATCTACCTATGTCGATGCATTGCCGGCTCTGATCAACGAAAAAACCGGTCGCATTCACTCCTCTTTCAATCAGGCACTGACTTCCACGGGGAGGCTGAGTTCCAACAACCCCAATCTGCAAAATATCCCCATACGAACAGCGGAGGGAAGAAGAGTGCGGGAGGCCTTTGTGCCGGGGAGTGACAAACACATACTGCTGGCAGCGGATTACTCTCAGATCGAATTGCGTTTGATCGCTGAAATAAGTAAGGACGAGGCCATGTTGGAGGCCTTTTTGAACGATCAGGATATTCACAGAGCGACCGCAGCCCGCGTTTACGACATCCCTTACGAAAAGGTAACCGATGACCAAAGGCGCAATGCCAAAACAGTGAACTTTTCGATAATTTACGGTGCGGGTTCAACCAATCTTTCGCGCCAACTCGAAATAAGTCGCAAGGAAGCCACAGATCTGATCAATGAGTACTTTAAGCAGTACAGTGGGCTGAAAAAGTACATGGACGAAATAGTTGAATTTGCGAGAGAAAACGGCTATGTCTCAACGCTGATGAAGAGGAGGCGGTTTTTGCGGGATATCAATTCGCGCAATGGAATGATGCGCAGCCAGGCAGAGAGAATGGCGATCAATACGCCCATCCAGGGCACGGCTGCAGACATGATAAAAAAGGCGATGATAGACTTGCATCAGCACATTCAAAAGGAAGGTCTGAAATCGAGAATTATCATGCAGGTACACGATGAACTCGTCATTGATGCCTTGAAATCAGAGACAGAGGCCCTCATCCCGGTAATTCGAGAAAAGATGAAGAATGCCCAACCCGGCCTTAAGGTTCCCATTAAAGTGGAAATAGGCAAGGGCCAAAATTGGCTGGAGGCCCATTAATCTACTCAGAGCACAAGGGCGAAATTTCATTTTTCACATTCACGAAATCACCATCAATCGGCGGTTAAAAACTCACACCATCCGGTTAATTTTCCCGGCTTACTGAGCCAGTCTTTCAGAGACGGCCTTTGTGAGTGCAGCCTCCCGCTCATTGGCTTTTTCTTTAAGCGCGTCAGCTTTTTTCATCAGGTTGCTGACATAGGCCTCATCGTCCAGGTCCTTGCAGTTTACCACCACATTCATGTAGGCAGCAATTGATGCAGCTCTGGCACAAAGAGCTCCCACACCGGCATCCGTAACGGACGTCGGATTTCCATCCTTGATCATAGCTTCAGCCACGTCAAACACCTCGTCGGCCAGTTGCATGGTTCTAAATGGGACTTCAATGGCATTTTTGGTTGCGGCATCGATGGCTTTTGCCCGTTCAGCTTTTTCCTCTTCGGTACTTTTTGGCAATCTGATTGCGCTGATAATGTCGTTGAAGGCATTGGTGTCTTCGTCAACCAGGCTGAGTAATTCCTCCTTGAGTTTTTGACCCTTTACAGCCCAGTCAGAAAAGAAATCCCAGCGATCGTCCCACCCCCTTTTATGGCTGGATAGATTGGCTACCATGGTTGCCAGCGATGCACCGAGAGATCCCACATAAGCAGCGATGGAGCCTCCACCCGGAGCCACACTTTCAGAGGCCGTTTCATTGGCAAACTCCTTGAGGTTTTTAGATGCCAAAGGACCGGGTTCAAGGCTTTCAATTTGGTATTCGATGATCTTCTTTTCCAGCTCAAAGGGATAGAACTCATCCAGCCCCATTGATTTGACGGCGATGTGAATGATTTCCTCCTCGGGAATACCGTGGGACCTTTTTTGCTGAGTGAGGTAGTATTTACCTGCATCAATCATCACCTGTTTAGGTACGAGCCCCACCAATTCAGAACCGGTAACTCTCAGTCCTCTTTTTGTAGCGCTTTTCCTGCACTCTTCAAAGGCTTTGTGGAGAGGAGTTTGACGGGTGTCTGTAATATTCATGGAAATCTGGGCAATTTCGTATTCGTCTATGTACCAGCCGATGGCTTTTACACCCTTGCAAGTACCGGGTACGCGTACCGGATCTCCCTTTTCATCCCTCACAATTTCTCCGGAGATGGGATCACCTTTTCGCTTTACCCTTCCTTTTTCCCGCACATCAAAAGCCACCGAATTGGTGCGCCTCACGCTGGTGGTATTGAGGTTGACGTTGTAGGCTATCAAAAAGTCCCGCGCTGAAATGGCTGTGGCTCCTGTTCGGGGGTTGAATTTGGCCGGGCCAAAATCGGGTTTCCACTCCGGGTCTTTAAATTTGTCGGCCAGTCCTTCGTATTCCCCTGATCGGACAGTGGCCAGGTTTTTTCGCTCCGGGCGCGTTGCCGCATTTTCGTAGAGGTAAATCGGAATTCCCAGGTCATCGCCCACTCTTTTACCGAGTTTGGCTGCGAGCTTTGCAGTTTCCTCCATGCTGATATCTCTGACCGGTATGAGTGGACAAACATCGGTAGCACCCATTCTCGGATGTTCTCCCTTGTGCCCAGACATATCGATCAGTTCTGAAGCTTTTTTTATGGCATTAAAAGCGGCTTCCAATACAGGTTCAGGCTCTCCAACGAAAGTCACAACAGTTCGATTAGTAGCTGCACCGGGATCTACATCCAAAAGTTTAACCCCTTCCTGACGACTTATCTCATTGGTGATTTGATCTATGACTTTGCGGTTTCTCCCTTCACTGAAATTGGGAACACACTCAACTAAAGGCTTTTTACTCATGATACCAGTTTTTTATTGAAAAATGCGGGCAGAACCCATGTAGCATTAAAGTGCGCGAATATAGAAATGCGGGCGATATTTTCCAAAGTTGGTGCGTAAAATATGGCCTGGTAGAATTGAGGATTGTGAACAAATTATCACTATTCAAACAGGAGTGGTTGTTTTTGAGACAGTTGTTGAAACTTAGCGGATGTGACTTCCGTTGTACAACTGGTCAATATCAAATAACTTAATAGTACAGTAATCACCAGGTGTTATGTCATTATTTTAAGAGTAAGCTGGATTTTTTACAATCACACAAACTATTCGATTGACAACCAATCTATTATGAAGCACATCCTCAAGTTAATGCTTCCATTATTAATGCTGAGTTTGGGTTTTTCCCAACTTCAAGCACAGCGTGTTACCGTATCTGAAGAGGTGTCGCTTCGGTCCGATGATCGATTTCGGATAATAGGTCAGGTGGGGGACCACATTGTGTTGTTGGTAGCTAAACACAATCGAATTGAACTCAGGTCATTTGATCGCGATCTTCGCCTGGTTGAAAAAGGAGAAAAGAGCATTATTGATCGCCACAGTCGGGTGGTTGGGCACGTTAAGATGGATGACAGTTTTCTCGTGTTCACCCAGATGCGTCAGGGTGATGACCAGTATATTATTGAGTGGGAGTTTGATGAGCGGGCGCGAATGATCGATTCAACCAGGATAGCGGTTGCTTCGCACATTATGGGGTTTAGTAATTTTCGCTTAACGACTTCAGAGAACCGCACAAAAGGCCTGTTTTTTCGTAGTGACAATGCACACAATTTTCAGATATTTTGCTACGATCTTCAAAGAAGGGAGATTTCCTGGGATCGCAATATTGAGGTAGAGGGCAACATCCGCACGGGTTTTCGAAGTATTTTGGTGGGAGACGATGGGAAATTGGCTCTTGTTATGGAACGGACAGAGCGAAGATTCCGGCGGGATGGTCTGTACTATGAGTTTTTCTTGTTCGAGCGGGATTCTGATGAGTTTAACTTCCAAAAAGTGAGCGTTCCTGATCTGCACACTTTTTCGCAGGATTTCACGCTCGACCTTCACAACAATCTAATCGTAGGTGCAGGATTGTACTATAAGAGCTCTTCGGCCAGGGCAGAAGGCCACTATATTGTGAAAATTGACCTCAATGATCCGGAGAACCCCGAATTTCACAAGAATCCGTTTTCCAGGAAATTGTTTGGAAACCTCAATGAACAAAACATCAACCGCAATGGAATTGCAGATGTAGAGGTTACGGATGTAATGCTCCGAAATGACGGTGGAGTGGTTATTTTTACTGAAGTGCAAAAAGTGTACGAACGACGACCCACATATGGACAGCGCACTTTCCAGAGGACTTTGGGTCGAATTGGTTGGGTTGATTATTATCTGGAAGATGTCATTATTACCTCCTTTAATCCCGATGGATCTGAACTTTGGACCAATGTGCTCTACAAGAGACAATATTCGCAAGATGACGACGCAGTGTTTTCCAGTTATTTTATCATGGAATCACCCTCTTTCGTACGCCTTATATTCAATGATGAAATCGGTTCCAACAGCACGGTGTCTGAATACCTCGTGGGCGCAGATGGGATGACAGAACGAAAAAGTGTGCTCAATACCGAATACCAAAATTTGAGACTTCGTTTCAGGGAAGCTTACCAATTAAACTCCTCTGCTGTTATCGTACCCAGTGAGTCACAAGCCAACCTCAATTTGGTGATGGTTCAGTACTAGGCCTCAACTCTTTAATTCTGAGGTTAAATCAATGAACTGGGACAATCCGGCACACACCAGATATTTGATACTTGAAGATTTTATCCAAATTTTTCGTAACAATACCCCTGCTATGGATGTTATGAAAATAAAAACTATGGCAGATTTAAGTTTAGTAAAGGACGGACCGATTCAGGTAAAAGGTGGTTTTGAGCTCAAAGGACCGGACGGAAACCCCATCGATTGCAAGGAGCAAATCTTCCTCTGTCGATGTGGCGCAACCGGAAATAAACCGTTTTGCGATGGCTCACATACCAAGTCCGGTTTTTCCGATTAATTTTTCTTCTAATCCCTGAATTTCAAGGGATTTAATTTTTTTGCTTCACAGGATCGGTGAATTATCGATCGTAATTTTAGTTAATGGCTTATACAGAAAGTACTATGTTACCCCTGGGCACTGAGGCCCCAGACTTCAAGCTCGTTGATACCGTTTCAGGTAAAAAAATGAGCCTGGATGATGTAAAGGGGGAGAGAGGGACAGTAATTATGTTTATTTGTAATCACTGTCCTTATGTCAAATATGTAAATCCCCTCATTTCCAAAATTGCTGAGAAATACAGTAAAAAAGGAATAGGGTTCGTCGGGATTAGTTCCAATGATGTGGAAAACTATCCGGATGACAGTCCTGAAAAAATGAAAGAGGTGGCTGAGCAAGAAGGTTATACTTTCCCCTATCTGTACGATGAAAGTCAGACAGTTGCCCGCGCTTATCAGGCAGTTTGTACGCCGGAGTTCTATTTGTTTAACAGCGACATGCACCTGGAGTACAGAGGTCAATTAGACAATTCCCGTCCGGGTAACGATGTTGAACTTACGGGGGAAGATCTTACAACCGCCATGACTAATCTATTGAGGGGACAACCAATTGATAAAAACCAAAGATCCGCCGGAGGTTGCAATATTAAGTGGAAAGAGGGAATGGAACCACCTGAGTAAGTTGAAGCAGCGATTCCCCCCCCCTTGCTTTTGATTCATTTTCAGAAGGAAATTAAGGGTTATCGATTGTTTATAATACTTGATTTACAGGATTTCTCACTAGAATTTGGCTTCCAACCCTTAAGTTTGCACTCCATATCAATCTTACAGAAAGTCAAATGAGAGAGAAAATCTATGCTGCTGTAATGGCAGGAGGTGCCGGCACGAGGTTTTGGCCCGCAAGTCGTTCAAAACGCCCCAAGCAATTTTTGGATGTAATGAACACGGGTAGAACACTCATACAGCAAACCTACGACAGATATGCAGCCATTTTGGACGACCAAAATATAAAGGTGGTCTGCGGTAAAAAATACAGCCAACTCGTCCGGGAACAACTCCCCCTGGATGCACAATCGATCATTCCCGAACCCTTTATGCGAAATACTGCCGCAGCCGTGGCGCTTACCGCTTTTGATATCGCATCAAAGGACCCTGAAGCTGTGATTGTGATGACCCCTGCCGACCACCACATTGGAAATGACCAAAAATACCAGGAAATAATACTGGAATGTGCAGAATTCGCAGCTGCTGAGGATGTACTTATTACGCTTGGCATTCAACCTACCTCTGCACACACGGGATACGGCTACATAAAGCGCTCAGAAAATAAGGGGGCATTTTACAAGGTGGAGCGTTTTACAGAAAAACCCGCTGAAAAGAAGGCCAGGGAGTTTTTGGAATCCGGTGATTACTACTGGAATGCGGGGATTTTTGTTTGGAGCGCCAAAAGCATTTTAAAGGCTTTTTCAAATCACGCTGAGGAGATTTACAGGCCTCTCGCAGACCTCTACAAAAAAGGCACGCCAGGACTGGATGAACTCAACCATGTGTACAAGTCAATTCCCTCAATTTCTGTCGATTATGCCATCATGGAAAAGGCTGAAAATACCTTTACCATCCCAGCAGATTTTGGTTGGTCAGATCTGGGGAGTTGGAATACCATTTACCAACTTTCGGAAAAAGACGAAAATGGCCATGTCTCCGGTGGTGCAGCGGTCCAGAGTTTGGACAGTCGCAATTGTTTCGTTAGTGGGAAAGATGATAAACTCTATGCCCTGATAGGTCTGGAGAACATCGGCCTGATCGAGATGGACGACGTGACAGTCCTGTTTCCACTGAGTCGCGATCAGGAAATCAAAGAGCTGCTGGCCAATATTCGCAAAGAGCACGGAAATCAATACGATTGACATGAAAGAATTAGAGCAGTACTTTCCTGATTTGAGCGACGATGAACGTAAGAAGTTTGCTGATCTGGGTCCGTTAATTTCGGATTGGAACAGCAAGATAAACGTGATTTCACGCCGAGATATGGGCAATTTTTACCTCCATCACGTACTGCACAGTTTGAGTATCTACAAATTCATTGAATTCAGCCCGGGTAGCAGGATATTGGATTTGGGTACCGGGGGAGGCTTCCCTGGGATACCCCTTGCTATTATGATGCCCGAGGTGGAATTTACTCTTATTGATGCCAGGGCAAAAAAACTAAAGGTCGTGGATAGTACGGCGGCATCATTGAAACTATCCAACGTAAAAACACTGCACATACGGGCCGAAGAACTCAAAGGCAGTTACGATTTTGTGGTGAGCCGGGCAGTTACTTCACTGGAACAGTTGTGTCGCTGGAGTCAGTCTCTTATCAGTCATAAAGAGCGGAATCCCTATCCAAACGGCCTCATTTGCCTTAAGGGTGGAAACCTGAAGCCTGAATTAAAGGCCCTGCGCAAAGGAATTTATGTGGAGACCGTTCCCATTAGTCGTTGGTTCCGGGAAGATTTTTTTGAAGAAAAACATCTGCTTTACGTCCAGATCTGAGGAGTTTGACCGCTATTTTACAATCAATACCACAGCAGCGTTGTGACCAGTTTATTACTGTGGACTAACTTTGCGAAAAATTGCCGGCTGTCGTCTGGTCAAACAGGATTGATAGAAAGAAGCTACAAAAGCCCCTTGAAACTTGACAGTTAGAAAAAATCGATAATTTTTACATTATGAAAACTGCCATTATTGGAGCCACAGGGCTCGTTGGACAAACATTATTGAGGTTGTTGGAAGAGCGGGCTTTTCCGATAGACGATTTGATTCCCGTTGCATCGGGCAGATCCTTTGGAAAGTCGGTCAAATTTATGGACAAACACTACATTGTCACCGGACTCGAACAAGCTCTGGAAGCCAAACCCGATGTGGCATTTTTCTCAGCCGGCTCCGGGATATCGAGAGAGTGGGCAAAACGATTTGCAGAGGAAGATATCCTCGTTATTGATAACTCTTCGGCCTGGAGAATGGATCCGGGTATTCCCCTGGTTGTACCTGAGATAAACGGCTCTGCCATTTCCGAATATGACAGGCTGGTGGCCAATGCAAATTGTTCCACGATTCAGTTGTTGATGGCAGTCCACAACCTCCATCGGAGATTTGAAATTGAACGTATGGTAGTATCGACCTATCAGTCAGTTTCGGGTTCAGGTCAGTCTGCAATCGACCAAATGGAAAAAGAGCGCCAGGGAGCAAAGGGAACGGGAGTTTATCCCCATCCAATTGACAGAAATTGTCTGCCACACTGCGGAGACTTTGATGAGTACGGATATACCGAGGAGGAGACCAAGCTTGAGCGCGAAACCGCAAAAATCCTGGATCCTTCAATCAAATTGACGGCCACTGCAGTGAGGGTGCCGGTATCCGGTGGGCATTCTGAAGCGGTTAATATCCGGTTCAAAAAGGATTTTGAACTGGCCGAGGTCAATGAACTCCTCAACCAAAGCAGGGGGGTAACCTTACTTGACGACCCGCTCAACCACGCTTATCCAATGCCATTGATCGCACATGGAAAAGACGATGTATTCGTCGGACGTGTGCGGCGCGATCGCTCAGAGTCCCGGTCCCTCAATATGTGGGTAGTTGCGGATAATCTGCGAAAAGGGGCGGCTACCAATGCCATTCAAATTGCAGAATACTGTCTGGACCAGGGATTGTTGAAAAAGGACTAAAAGCCATTTCAGAAGCAACAAAGCTTGAATCAATTCCTTTTTCGAGTGAATTAGCACAGTATTTAGGCCAATTAAAGCCCCTGGAATGGTACATTTGCAGTGAAAAATAAGTAGATATGGATTTGCCCAAACCAGTGCCGGTTAAAGAACTTGCCAAAGAAACCGGTTGCAAACTTGTCGGAAACAGCCAATTGATGGTTCGCGGATTGAATGAGATTCACAAAGTCAGAGAGGGCGACCTCACCTTTGTGGATGTGGAAAAGTACTATTCAAAATCGCTCAATTCCGCGGCTTCCGTCATTTTGATAAACAAAGAAGTGGAAGCTCCAGAAGGCAAAGCACTTCTCATTTGCGACCAGCCTTTTGAAGTTTACAATTCACTGGTGGATAAGCACTGTCCGTTTACTCCCCTCAAAACCACCATTCACCCGGCGGCTGATATTCACCCTACTGCCATACTCGAGCCCCACGTAGTGGTGGGACCCAAAACCACCATCGGTGCGGGTACTTACGTGCGCGCCAATACCTTTATTGGAAGCAATTGCACCATTGGAAAAAATGTCATCATAGGTCCCAATTCAAGTATTGGCGGGGACGCATTTTACTTTAAAAAAACGGATGAAGGTTACCGGAAGTGGACCACAGGGGGAAGAGTGATTATTGAAGATGATGTGGAAATTGGTTGTAATTGCACCCTGGACAAGGGAGTGTCAGGAGATACCATCATAGGCAAGGGCTCAAAATTGGACAATCTCATCCATATCGGCCACGGTGTGGTCATGGGAAAAAATTGCCTGATAGCGGGTCAGTCGGGAGTCAGCGGAAAGACCATTCTCGGGGACAATGTCACAATAATGGGGCAGGTGGGCATCGCTCAAAACCTCAAAATAGGAGACAACGCCGCCATTTTGGCCAAATCCGGTGTTTCGAAAGACGTCCCTGAAGGTGCCGTTTACTTTGGATATCCCGCAGGAGAAACCAGGGAAAAGTACCGCGAACTGGCCGCTGTGAAAATGTTGGCCCGCAGGGATAAGAAAGACTAAAACTTCGGCCTCCGCATGCCTTTTTTCAGATGCCGCCTGTCGCTCAGCAAAATGTAATTGCCCCGAACGTCCATAAGTTCCGCCCCGGGAAATACAACGGCAAATTTTTCAAAGAAAAACTCCTCGGACATTTCCTTGTCCTTATCTGTGGCCGCCAGTGTGTTGTAGAGCAACATTCCCTCCGGCGTGAGAAGTGACTTGCACTTTTCCAGAAATGAAATAGATTGAAATGCATCGGGTATAACATCTCCCTCGAATACATCGACGGCAATCAAGTCAAAAGTGGGTTGAGTCGGCTGCAATTCCACGTATGTCGCTGCATCGGTAGCAATCAATTCCAGGGGTAAATGGATTTTATCCAGGCCGTATTTAGCAGCCAGTTCGATTACATGCTCGTCCAGCTCAATACCCGTAATTAAGCAATCATCAATCCCGTGTTTTTGCAGTAAAATTGGGACACTCCCGAGTCCAAATCCCAGAACCAGACCGCTTCCACCCTGTAAAGGCGACAGGTCAATCCGTTTAAAAGCAATCCCGAAATTGTCGTATTTGTCCTCAAAGGAATAAACCGCATTGTCTGTGCAGAGCTGGTATCGGCCCTTTCGAAGGCTTACATACAGATGCGGATTCAATGGGCTGGGGTGACTTTCGATATGAATTTCAGTGAGGTAACTGAGCAGTTTTTTCAGGAAAAGCAACATGGGTGTGCTTAAGATTTTTCGCTTTCCCAGGGCCGATATGGGGCACTTT
>PWJP01000040.1 GCA_003559985.1 Saprospirales bacterium | reverse complement strand
TTTGAGAAATTCTGGTGTAGTCCATGCTATCCACAAGGGCTATGGTTTTGTACACCCCGGAATTTTTCGCCAAAAGGCTGGTCAGGACGTTGACCTGGGTCTCATTGGTTACAGAGATAAAGGCGTCCATATTTTCCAGCCCCTCTTCTCTGAGTTGGTCCATTTTGGTTTGGCTGCACTTAACGACCAGCACATCCTTGAGGTTATTAGCGAGCCATTTGCAGCGGTCTTCATCGCTCTCTATGAGGGTCACGGAATAATCCCTTTGCAGCATCTCGGCGGTGTCGTAGCCCAGGTCACTGCCGCCGTTTATCATTACCGTTCGTATGGTTTTTTCCTCCAGGCCCACAATTTTGATAATCTCATTGATCTCGGCTTTTCTCACTATGAAAAAAATCTGGTCCCCGCGCCTCATGATCATCTGCGGCTCTGGAATTAGGGCATCGTTTTTTCTCAAAATGGCAATGGGTCGAAAGTGAATATGTGGACTTCCGCGCTCCACTTCGTCTATGGTGTGGTTGGCGATGGGTGAATTGCTTTTTATAGTTAGACCGATTAGCGATACAAGGCCGTCGTCAAAGTCAAAGAAATCGGTAACAGCACCCCTTCCGATCAACCGCTTTATTTCTCTGGCCGCCAATTGATTGGGAGAGATGACCGAATCAATTCCAAGGTCGGTGAAATTTTTATGGCTGCCCTCCTGGAGGTATTCCTGATTGTGAACCCTGGCCACCACTTGTTTGGCGCCTGTTTTCTTGGCGATCATGGCAGTGAGAAGGTTGTTTTTTTCGCTGGTCGTCATGGCGAGTACCAGGTCGGCATTATGTGCCCCGGCCTTTTTGAGCACCGACAAAATAGAGGAATCCCCCTGAAGGGTGCGCACATCCAGGTGTGTGGAGGCATACTCCAACACCTCCTGATCCAAATCAATAAGGGTTATGTTTTGCTGCTCGTAAGACAAAAGCTGGGCCAGATGGAAACCGATCTCACCCGCTCCCGCGATGACAATTTTCATTGTTCGTAATTTTTTTGACCTAACAACAGCCCGGCATTTCAACCACTTCCCGGGACCGCTGCGATTGCCTCACCAATCTCGTCTGCAATGATAAGCCTTTTCCGGGAAAATAACCTGTTTTGTACCCCAAATGCTATAAATCCTTCCCTCTTCTAATTGTTTTGGCCTGATAGAATGAGTCTCCCCATCCAAAACCTAATGCCTTGATTCTTTGTTAGATACTTTTATTGAAAACTCGATAAAAGTCCCTTTTGATGTCAGTTGTTCGAGTCTTAAACGACAAGAATTGAGTGACAGAGAGGGCTTTGATTCAGTGTAATTTTTTTAAAAAAGGACCTATGAAAATTCTAATGGTTTGCCTGGGAAATATTTGCAGATCACCCCTTGCCGAGGGTATAATGAAGGAAAAAGTCAGGGATAACAAGCTGGACTGGGAAGTCTCCTCAGCGGGTACTTCTTCTTATCACATTGGTGAGAGTCCTGACCCCAGGTCCGTAAAAATGGCGGAAAGTCGGGGGCTGGACATCATGGATCAACGCGCCATGCAATTCCAGCGAAAGCACTTTGAAGAGTATGACCTGATCTACGCCATGGACCGTTCCAATCTCGAAAATATCTTCAATCTGGCGAGAAAGGAAAGTGACCGTGAAAAGGCGAAAATGATTATGGAGGAGTCCTCTACCGGGGTGCCGGAAGACATCCCTGATCCATACTGGAACAATCAATTCACAAAGGTTTACGACATGCTGGATGACGCCTGTGAACAAATCATTTTAAAATACTCAAACCACCATAAAAATAAGTAGTTATGATGATATCAAAAAAAATGCAAGATGCTCTGAATAAACAAATTGCTCTGGAAGCTTATGCCTCCCACCTGTATTTGGCGATGGCCGCCTGGTGTGATAAACAGGGACTGGATGGCTGTAAAAAGTTTTTACTCGCTCAGTCGGATGAGGAGCGTGTCCACATGCTGAAGTTGTTCCACTACATGAGCGATGTGGACGGCACTGCCATTGCTCCCGAAATCAAAAAGCCTCCGGTGGATTACGATTCGGTAACCAATGTGTTCGAGATGCTCCACGATCACGAACAGGAGGTAACACACGCCATTCATGCTCTCGTCAAGCTCGCCTACGATGAGAATGACTACACTACTTTGAATTTCTTGCAGTGGTATGTGGAAGAGCAGCGCGAGGAAGAAGCCATGGCGAGAGACATCCTGGACAAGATCAACCTAATCGGCGACAGTCCACAATCGCTCTACTTCATCGACCTGGAGCTCCAGAAAATCAGCGATGGTGAGGATTGATTTTTGCTGTTCAATGGAAAATTGAATTTGGCTGTTAAGGATGTTCAGGCATGGGTTATGTGGTTCATTCGGTTGATAATTTGGAGTATAGAGTAGGAATAATGATTTACGTGGTTTTTCTTAGGCGTGGGTTTGGTTTCACGCAGAGGTCTCAAAGGAGGCAGAGGCCGCAAAGGGTTTGTGAGAAATAATATTGCTGGGGGACTGTTATTCAGTCACTAACCTCAATTTTAAAAAATCCAGGATTACGTAATAAATATCTATTCGAGGAACCCTGCATGGAATTGACCTTCCACCTGCTCCTCAAAATTCATTCTACATTTCTAAAGGATGGGTAAATACTTTCTGTGTCCTCTACCGTGGGATCCTATGAATGATTAGAATCCATATAATTCTCATATTTAACGGAAACGCAATGGATTGCTGATTACAGCCTCTGTTTCCTTCGCGTGAAACCTAATACCGAAAGGCCGGGCCTGAAAGAAAGCCGCCAGGGGAATACAGAAACAGTAGGCGCCTGACAAAAATCCTCAAAAATCAATAATCCCTGCAAATGGGTATATAGTCAGTTTCATCAAGGTCACGCTGAAAAAACAACTCAAAACTCATAACTAGCCAAGGCCATAAGCCATCAACCATTGGCCAATCGGCCATAAGCCATCAACCCATCAGGTTCACCGCAGAGGAACGGAGTGCGCAGAGAAAAAGTGGCTAAGGCAGGACCATGTGTGTTAGTGGAATCATCCCGTAGGGAGTGGTATTATTTAGT
>PWJP01000261.1 GCA_003559985.1 Saprospirales bacterium | reverse complement strand
TGTGATCAGGTTGGTTGTCATTATGGTTGATACTGGTTCGTTCATAAGAATAAAATTTTGGATAAAAGTAATACAATATTTTGGAATCGAAAAGCCCTTTAATACAATTTTAACCCTTTTATTGGGCCGGCCGGGATCTAATTCTCAATCCCGTTCCATTACCAGTTTTATTTAAATAAACTATTGAGAATTTCCTCATCTGTTTTTTCGGGCAATGTCACCTTTAAATCGGGCCTGGACTCCATGGCTCTTTTTGCTGCGAAGATTGCCTCGTCATTGCGGGCCCAGGCTCTTCGGGAGATGCCATTATTTACATCCCAAAACAACATGGACTCCAATCTGCGGTCTGAATCTTCCGACCCGTCGAGTACCATTCCGAACCCACCGTTGATGACCTCACCCCAGCCGACTCCACCGCCGTTGTGCAAACTCACCCACGTGGCACCGCGGAATGAATCACCGATGACGTTGTGCACGGCCATGTCCGCCGTATATTTTGAGCCGTCGTATATGTTGGCTGTTTCGCGGAAGGGAGAGTCGGTCCCTGATACATCGTGGTGATCGCGACCGAGCACGACCGGAGCGCTCAATTTTCCTGATTTTATCGCCTCATTAAAAGCGCGGGCAATGGCGATGCGGCCGTCTGAATCTGCGTATAAAATGCGTGATTTCGAGCCCACATTGGGGATGTTGCCCAGTGCCTGTTCGATCCATTTAATGTTGTCGGAGAGCTGGCCTCGTATTTCAGCAGGTGCATGGGTCTTTTGCTTTTCCAATACCTCGGCGGCTATCCGGTCCGAAGTCTGCAAATCTTCCATTGATCCCGAGGTACACACCCAGCGAAAAGGACCAAAACCGTAGTCAAAACACATGGGCCCCATGATGTCCTCCACATAGGATGAATACTTAAAAATCCCCTCTTCTTCGTTTTTCCATATGTCGGCACCGGCCTCTCCGGCCTCCTTGAGAAATGCATTTCCATAATCCCAAAAATACATGCCGCGCTGGGCCATAGTGTTAACAGCCTCAACATGACGGATGAGGGATTTTTTCACCGCCTCTAAAAAAGCCGTTTTGTCGCTGTAAAGAAGTTTTTTTGCTTCTTCAAAAGAGTATCCCGCCGGGCAGTAACCCAAATCTGTGATGTTGTGCAGGGAAGTTTGATCGGAACCGAACTCCACAGCTATGTTTTTCTCTACAAGCGCCTCCCAGAGATCGACAATGTTGCCGGAATATATCAGCGAGATTGCCTCGCCGGACTTTTTGGCATCCACGGTCCTGGCAAGTAGTTGATCCAGGTCGGTGTACACATTTTCTTTTTGGACATAGCCATCGGTTATTCTCTGCTGAATAGCATCCGGATCGACCTCTGCAATGATTGCCGTGGCGCCTGTTATTTCAGCGGCTTTTGACTGGGCACCCGACATGCCTCCAAGACCTGAGGTGACAAACAGCTTTCCTTTGAGATCGTCAATCCCTGTCTGAATTCTTCGCCCGGCATTGAGCAGGGTAATGGTTGTCCCGTGAATGATTCCCTGCGGACCGATATACATGAAGGAACCCGCCGTCATTTGCCCGTACTGTGTCACCCCCAGTGCGTTGTATTTGTTCCAGTCCTCTTTTGAGGAGTAGTTTGGAATCATCATGCCGTTGGTGACCACCACACGCGGGGCTTCCTTAGAGGAGGGAAAAAGTCCTAATGGATGACCTGAGTACAACACCAGGGTTTGTTCATCAGACATTTCAGCGAGGTATTTCATACACAGCCTGTACTGAGCCCAGTTTTGAAAAACGGCCCCATTTCCTCCGTAGGTGATCAGCTCCCTGGGGTGCTTGGCGATGGTGTCACAGAGGTTGTTTTGTATCATTAGCATAATGGCAGCCGCTTGCTTCGACCTGGCAGGGTACTCATCAATGGGCCGAGGGACAATTTCGTGAACCGGCCTGTAACGATACATGTAAATCCTACCGTATTTCTCGAGTTCGGAGGCGAATTCTGCAGCGAGTTCTCCGTGATATTTTTTTGGGAAATACCTCAGGGCATTGGCGACAGCCAGTCTTTTTTCTTTGGCAGTCAGAGAGGACGTGTCCCGGATTGGAGCCCGGCTGATACTCTCTTCAATAGGTCTGTTAGAGGGCAGGTAATCGGGTATGCCCTCCAGTATTTCATCCGTGAAACTTTTTTTACTTGACATCAGGTTTTGCTTTGCTAATTTCTATCTATTTGACTTAGAATTGAAGTCGCTTTCGGAGGTTTTTGTTCACAGTTTTTTTCAGCTTCCGGCTTTATGGATATTCGGGGTAGTTTCGCTTTTGATCACTTTCAAATCATCCGAACATTCACTCAGTAATTTACGGATGGTTTTCCCGGATACGGGATGAATGAAATCCGGTGCCAATTCATTTAGAGGTTCCAGTACAAAGCGTCTTTCGGGCAATCCAGTGTGGGGAATTTGCAGGTCTTTCATATCCACTTTATGATTACCGTATAGCAAAATATCAATATCGATATTTCGATTTTGAAACTTCCCTTTGCCGTTTTTTCGGCCCAGTTTTCGCTCTATTGATTCAACCCTTTGGAGCAATTGCACCGGGGTCAATGTGGTCTCAATTTGAACAACCATATTGAGAAATGGCTTCAGGCTTTCATCTCCCCAGGCTTCGGTTTCAAATACACTGCTGAGGGCTTTGACCTGAACCTCATTGGTTTTCAGTGCGTCAATAACTTTTACCAGATGGCCTTCTCTATTTCCCAAATTGCTTCCAAGGCCCAGAAAAACAGTCTCTTTGGCGAGTTTAGTTTTTGGCCTCATAATTTTTAATGGCTTTCAGATATTTTTTCAACTCTGACCGCACATCGGGCAACAAGAGGAAGAGACCCACCATGTTGGGAACCAACATCGCAAAGATCATCGCATCTGAAAAGTCAATTACCGCATCCAGCGTAGCTCCTGCACCAATGACGATGAAGAAACAGAAGATCACTTTGTAGGTGATGTCTGAAGCCTTTGACCGCCCAAAGAGGTACATCCACGATTGCAATCCGTAATAACTCCAGGAAAGCATGGTTGAAAAGGCAAACAGAACCACAGCAAAAGTCAGTACATAGGGGAACCAAGGTATTATGGTTTCAAATGCACTGGAGGTGAGATCAACTCCGCTCAGTCCGTCCACATTAACGTAAGCTCCGGTAATAATGATGACCAGTGCAGTCATAGTACAGACAATTACTGTATCGACAAAAGGCTCTAAAAGCGCTACAATTCCCTCACTTGCTGGGTACTTGGTTTTTACGGCTGAGTGCGCAATGGGCGCTGAACCAATCCCCGCCTCATTTGAGAATGCCGCTCGTTGAATACCAATGATAAGTACTCCGATGAGACCACCTGTGATGCCATCGGGTGAGAAGGCGCCTGCGAAGATAAGTCCGAATGCCTCGGGGATTTGAGGAATGTGTAAGAACAGTATAGTAAGGGCCGCAAGCACATAAATTCCAACCATGAAGGGAACAACTTTGGCCGTTACCTTACCTATTCGCTTGATTCCTCCGATGATCACGAGGGCTACAAAGGCTGCCAAAATGATTCCAAAAATGGTACCTGCATTTCCAGACTCCACATCGGCTCCGATCATTTGATTAAACTGGATGGCTGCCTGGTTGGATTGAAACATATTTCCTCCACCAAAAGATCCTCCAATACACATGATACAGAAAATGACAGCTGCGACTTTACCTACCCCCTCCATTCCTCGCTTTTTCAAACCCTTGGAGATGTAGTACATGGGACCTCCATACACAGTGCCGTCCGGGCCAATGTCTCTGTATTTTACACCTAGAGTACACTCGACAAACTTGGTCGCCATACTGAAAAACCCGGCTACTATCATCCAAAATGTGGCACCTGGTCCACCTATCGTGATGGCAATAGCCACACCGGCGATGTTTCCGAGACCTACCGTAGCAGAAAGGGCTGCAGTCAGTGCTTGAAAGTGGGTGATTTCACCTTTTTTCCCCTCAACCTTTATGGTTTCTAAAATATCTCCTTCCTCTGTGGTTTGGGGAGGTCCTTCGGGAAGGGCTTCATGTGGAGACATCTTGTCGTATTTGCCCCTCACCGTATTGAGGGCAATTTTGAACCCTCTGAAATTTATAAACTCAAAGTGGATGGTGAAAAATATGGCCGCTGTAATCAGTAAAAGAACTACCACCGGCAAATTGACACCTTCAGTGACCGATATGCCGTAGAAAACGACTCCGGTTATGAAATTACTCACCGGTTGGAATGCATCATTTATCCGCTCGTCCCATCCTCTAGAGTTCTCTTGTGCAATAAGCCCTGTGCTCGCGTAAAGCATTGCTGCCAGGGTGAGTAAAAATCCTTTCATCTTTTATGGTTTTCCATTAAAAAAATACTGGGCAGATGATCTCTATCATCCGGCTTATGTCTATGAATAATTGCCACCGCTTTGGACGACCTTATGGTTGCTCAGGCTTTAGTTGGATTTTTTCCGAATGATCAACATTTCCACTCACACTTTCCTATTTAACATCTAAAAACTTTATCCTTATAAGTTTCTCCCGGAAAAGGTCGCAATTAACAACTATTTGTTTAATACACCAAAATATGACCAGAATTATTTTTGGTGCAGACCAGTCTTTTGTTCGGGTTAAATCAATGATTGTCAAAAATTTACGACCGAATTAACGGATTTTGTGTCAATTGATAATTCTATGGGCGGTGGGGTAGAGGTTGGTCCATTTTCTGCCGTCTTTGTGTACTTTTACCCATCCCAGGGTTGCATCCCGGTATTCCACAATCCGATAGCCCTGTGAAAGGGAAGATGAAGTGGGAAATGTTTGACGTCTGAGGTATTTTCTGCTCTGTGAAAGATCGAGGGAAAGGGGATCAGATGATT
This sequence comes from Saprospirales bacterium, assembly GCA_003559985.1. Taxonomy (GTDB): domain Bacteria; phylum Bacteroidota; class Bacteroidia; order Chitinophagales; family Saprospiraceae; genus PWJY01. Next base: position 7,296 of record PWJP01000261.1, on the reverse strand, counting down.
TATCGTAGAGTCCCGCCATGGCTGAAAAGTGATTGGGTGTGAATCTCTCTTTTTTGAATGTTCCGATGGACAGAATACTGCACTTCACATATCCGGTAATCAAATCCCATATTGATCGCTGTTTTCGGCTCATCAGGTGAATTTGCCCCTTTTCATCTTCTAAAAGGAGTTCAGTTGCCAATTTTTTTTGATCAAAAATACCTGACAGTTCTTGCCTCTTCCTGGAAGATAATTCTGAAAGCTGAGGTCGCTTTTTGTTGGAGGCCCCGGGCTGGTGGTCGTTTCCGAGTACTCTGAAGCAGGTCCAGGTCATTCCCTCTCCCTTCACCCGATGTGGCAAAAAGCGTATAAATTGATGGTCGTTTTCTATTCTTACCAGCAAATTCCACGCTTCTGGAAAATTAATGTCTATTCCCTCTAACTCAAAGTTTTTACTAAGCCCGGCAATTACTGCCTCATTTTCAGTGCGATTGAGCGTACAGGTGCAGTAGATTACGATGCCACCGGGTTTTACCAGACTCAGGGCTTTCTGCATCAATTCTGTTTGCCGCTTTGCATTCATTTTGACCAACTCCGGTGTCCAGGCTTTGACCGCGGCTTCGCTTTTCCGAAACATTCCCTCTCCCGAACAGGGAACATCCATCAACAAAAGGTCAAAAGTAGGTGGTAGTTTAATGAGTCGGTCTATGGGATGATTGCTCAAAAGCACATTGGTGTGCCCCCATTTGGTTAAGTTGTCCTTCAAAACCTGAAAGCGTTTGGGAATCACTTCATTGGCAATTAAAACGCCCTTGCCATTCAGATGATTTAGGACACCGACTGACTTTCCGCCCGGTGCGGCACACAGGTCTCCAATGACAGGCTCCGGGGGAAGTAAAAGTCCAGGCTGCCCTAAAATGTACTCCGCGAACATGGCAGAGGGGTCCTGTACATAGTAAGTTCCGGCGTGAAACCAGGGGTCGTTGGTAAATGATGGTCGCTCTTTAAGAACTTTGCCCGATGCATTCCAGGGAACCATTTCTGCTCCCTCAAAGTCGAGCTTATGTTGCAGTTTTCGGGAGTTTGACTTCAAACCGGTCACGGGCTCTTTCTGTAGAGAGTTTTTGAAATCCGAAAACTCGCGCTCCGGGATTACCTCCCTTGCCATGCTGAAAAAAAGCGGACTTGGTTCCATTTAGATTTCTTTGCCCCTCAAAGGTAAAGGAGCGGGTAAAAAATATCACCATTTCTGAAAAAATGTTGGGTGTTGGTAGTTACTCATGTGAAATGTGCCAAATAATTTATTGAACCTGAATTTTCACGAGCGAGAAACTATAATGCCAATCTAAATCAGAAGGCCTTATTTCCAGGCACATATCGTGATTTTAGTCAAAGGTTTTTTCGAAAACATTGCCTGATTTTTGCCAGCATTTGGAAAAGTAGTAGCTTTGAGGTGGATTTAGATATGAAAAACATATATATAATATATGTGTATGTCTTAGGCCGTATAATTTATTACTTTCACGAAAAGGAAGGGAATTTGAAGCAATATTTACATCTGCTGGATCACATCTTAAAGGAGGGAAATGACAGGGGAGATCGAACAGGGACCGGCACCAGAAGTGTGTTTGGTTACCAGATGCGTTTTGATCTGCGAGCGGGTTTTCCTCTCCTGACTACCAAAAAGGTGCACTTTAAGTCCATAGTACACGAATTGCTATGGTTTTTGAAAGGTGATACCAATGTGGCTTATCTTCAGGAACACGGGATCAGGATTTGGAATGAATGGGCCGATGAAAATGGTGACCTGGGTCATGTTTATGGAAAACAATGGAGATCGTGGGAAGCGCCGGACGGCACCAAGGTGGATCAAATTAAATACGTCATCGACCTCATCAACAATCAGCCCGAATCCAGGAGGATTTTGGTGAATGCATGGAATAGTGGTGAGCTCGATAAAATGGCACTCACGCCTTGCCACTGCCTCTTTCAGTTCTATGTGGAAAATGGCCATTTGAGTTGTCAACTGTATCAGCGATCCGCCGATGTGTTTCTGGGTGTACCTTTTAATATTGCCTCTTACAGCTTGCTCACGCACATGATTGCGCAGGTTTGCGATTTGAAACCTGGAGAATTTATCCACACTTTCGGAGATGTCCATTTGTACGCCAATCACTTTGAACAGGCAAAAACACAACTTCAGCGCGAGCCGGGAAGCATTCCAAAATTGGAGTTAAATCCCGCCATTAAGGACATTGACCTGTTTAAGTATCAAGATATCAGATTGTTAGGGTATGAACCGGCGCCGGGCATTCGAGCGCCCATTGCGGTGTAATCAATTTAGAATATATCTAAATAATTTGGATTCGATTAATTGTATTGTTAATGATAACCTATTGACCTAAATTTGCCCCGACATTGGAAAAAATGTCACAGTATTGTTAAAAACATTTCACACAAATAATATATCAGGATGAGATTTACGCTACTTGGTTACGTCCTTTTATTTATCGGCTTGATGTTGCTGACTCCACGGGATGCATTCTCTCAGGAAGATGTCCAGGAGGAGTTGGAGGCCATGGAAGAGATGGCCGAAGTTGAAGCCGAGGCTGAAGCGGAGGGTATCGACCTTGATGAAGGTCGCGATATTTTCAGGACCCAATGTGCCGCATGCCACAACCGCAACATGGTCGATGACCTCACAGGTCCGGCACTCGGTGGAGTTCAGGATCGCTGGGCGGACTATCCCATTGAAGACCTGCGATACTTTATTCGCTACTCTCAGCGGATGATCGAAGAAGGCCATCCCAAGGCGGTTGAGTTATGGGATGAGTGGGCACCCACTATCATGAATAATTTTCCAAATCTTACGGATGATGAGATCGACAACATCCTCGCTTATGTAGATGCTGTTTATAAAGGTGAATATGGAGTTCCTGATGTAGCTGTTCGCGAGGTTGGTGAAGTGGAAGAGGAAGAGAGAGACAACACATTTCTGTTGATTTCTCTCATAGTCATACTTACTTTATTTGCCCTGATTTTGGCCCGAATAGCCAATGTTTTACGCTCTATCCACATCGCCAAAGAGACAGGTCAGGCCCCTGAGCCGGGAACTATAATGAGCATGCTGACAAGTAAGACTGTAATTGGTCTTGTACTGTTTGCGGTCATAGTCCTGGGTGGATATACCACTGTCAATAATGCCATTGATCTCGGGCGACAACAAAATTACGCCCCCAAGCAACCAATTGAATTCTCCCATGCTGTACATGCCGGATTACATGAAATAGATTGTCAATACTGTCACGATGCAGCCAGAAGGAGTAAAAATGCATTGATTCCCCCTACCTCAACTTGTATGAACTGCCATACAGCCATTAAGATTGGTTCTGAGCACGGTACCGCCGAGCTGGTTAAAATATTTGCATCCATTGGTTTTGATCCCGCAAGTGATGAATACATTGAGGATTTCGAAGAGATGCCTATGGACGAAGTAGCTGCGATATATAAAAGATGGATTGAAGAACAATACGTCAGAGACAATGAGCTGGACTATATAGATGCAGCCGGCCGAAGAGAGGTTGACCGTCAGTGGGAAAATGTGGTTTCCAGTCTAACGCACGAAGACCGCGATCACGTAGCCGGACCCATTGAGTGGGTGCGAGTTCACAATCTTCCTGACCACGTTTACTTTAACCACGCTCAACACGTAGTGGCCGGAAATGTGGATTGCCAAACCTGTCACGGAAAAGTGGAAGAAATGGAGGTTTTGGCGCAGTACAGCACCCTGTCTATGGGATGGTGTATAAATTGTCACAGACAGACCGAAGTTCAGGGATTTGCAGATGGTAATGAATACTATATGCAAGCTTACGAAAAGTATCACGATGCGCTCTCAAGAGATGAGATGGACCGCGTAACTGTTGAAGATATTGGTGGATTGCAATGTCAGACTTGCCACTATTGATTTTTCTTAAAAAAGCTTTCAAAGTCATCATAAAATGAAGCATAAAAAATCCAATGTGTGGGTGGGACCTGAAGAGGTCAATAATCCCCAAAATTTTAAAGAAAACTCCTCCAGGGAGTTTTTTGATGCACCTGTTTTGAATGACCTCGCTGATGAGGAAGTTGCCGACAGTGAAATGCATCAGGCTTCGAGAAGAGATTTTTTGAAATACCTCGGCTTCGGATTGGGAGCTGCGACGCTGGCCGCTAGTTGTGAAATGCCGGTTAGAAGAGCTTTGCCCTACGTGGTGCAGCCAGATTCAGTTGTTCCCGGTGTGGCTACCTATTACTCAAGCAATTTTGTAAAAGGGGGTGATTTCTGTCCGGTCATAGTCAAAACTCGTGAGGGAAGACCTATTAAGATCGAGGGCAATCCGCTCTCTCCTTACGCCGGAGGTGGAACATCTGCCAAAGCCCAGGCTTCAGTACTCGAATTGTACGACACCAGTCGGTTGAAATACCCTGGAAAGGTCAAAGATGAGGGTGGTATTGAAAAAATGAGCTGGGAGGAAATAGACGAGAAAATAACCGGTGAAATGGCTGAAGATGCCAATATCGTTATTTTGTCCAATACGGTCCACAGCCCCTCTACAAGAAGAGCGGTAGATGCATTTAAAGAAAAGTACACCAACGCTAACCACTTTCAGTACGACGCTGTTTCATCAGCCGCCATGCTGGACGCATACGAGGAGGCTTTTGGAAGAAGAGCTATACCCAGCCATCGCTTTGATGAAGCTTCAGTAGTGGTATCCCTGGGTGCTGATTTTTTGGGCACCTGGCTGTCTCCCGTTCAGTACGCTCACCAGTGGGCTAAAAAACGCAAGATTCGCGATCCCAAAAATGCTGAGATGAGCAGGGTTATTTGCATAGAACCACACTTCTCCCTGACCGGGTCCAATGCCGATAACAGGGTGTTGGTGCGACCTTCTGAAATGGGTTTGGCAACTGCCATGCTTCACAATGAAGTAGCAAGCCTACTCAATGCCGGTGGACAGGTGACCGTGAGTGGATCATTTAAAAATCCCAAGGCAGAGAATGGAGTAAAGAGAGCGGCTCAAAACCTGGTGGATGCCTATAGAGACGGCCATGCAACTATGGTATTGGCCGGTACTAACAATAAAGCAGAACAGCTCATTGCCATCCGTATCAATCAACTGTTGGAAAACTACGGCAGGTCGCTTGATAGAAATCAGGCCACCAATTTAAAGCTCGGTAGCGATGCAGCTATGAATGAGTTGATTAGTGATATGGAAAATGGTAGGGTAGATGCACTGATCGTTTTGGATGAAGCCAATCCGGTCTTTGATCTTCCCGACGGCGAAAAGTTTGAAAGGGTAATGAATAATGTGGCGCTGAGGATATCGATGACCACCCTCCCCAACGAAACCCTCGCCAAATGCCACTACTCCTGTCCAACGCATCATTTTCTGGAGTCATGGGGCGATGTAAATCCAATGGATGGACACTACGGCATTGTACAGCCAACCATTCACCCCCTCTTTGAAACCAGAGAGAAGGAAGAGAGTATTCTGAAATGGGCAGATGCCTTGCCTGAAGCAACAGGTCAGGGACGTCCATTTTATCATTTTATTAGAGAGACATGGGAGGAAGAGGTATTCCCCCGTCAAAGCCGGTTTGCAGGGTTCCAGCGTTTTTGGGATCACAGCCTGCACAATGGTTTTGTAGATATTCCCCTTGAGAATAACGACAGTGCAGAGGAGAATGGAACCATTGAGGTTTCCGGGCTTGGAGACAGAGTTTCGAGTCCCTCTTCCGCTGAATTGGAATTGAGTTTTTACGAGACCGTGCATGTGGGCAATGGCCAGTATGCCAACAACCCCTGGTTGCAAGAAATGCCCGATCCACTTTTGAGGACCGTTTACGACAGTTGTCTTTCGGTCAGCCTGAAATGGGACGGACGCAACAAAATCAACGGTTGGAAAGGATTTGAGGATGGTGATCAGGCTGAGTTGAAGATTGGTGAGAAAGTATTTAATGTGCCTGTTACCACGCAATATGGTTTGCAAGAGGGTCAGGTAGCTATGCCTCTCGGATATGGAAGGATTGTATCAGGACCTGCCGGGACAGATGTGGGAACAAATATTTATCCCACGATGTGGAGGGATAATGATGGCTACATCCAGTACTATGCCACCCAGGTTGAGGTGAGTGATCCAAAAGGTAAGGACAGGTCTTATGCATCTGTTCAGTATCACCACACTTTTGGGGTGGCTGATGAGGATCCAAATACTCAGGAGCGAATAAATGTGGACGAACAAGCCATCGTAGATATTGGACCCGGATTTCAGGGTGCTTTGACGCGGCGAACCATTATCCGCAATGCTAATTTGCCCGAGCTTGATGAGGCGGTGGAAGATCTTGTAAAGGAAAGAGAGCACCACCAATATCTCAATGAAAGAGGTTTATACCCGGGCTACGACGACCTTTATGCCAATGGTCACCACTGGGGTATGACTGTTGATTTGTCTTCCTGTATTGGTTGTGGTGCTTGTCAGGTAGCCTGTATGGCTGAAAATAATGTGCCTGTAGTAGGTAAGAATCAGGTCAAGAGACATCAGGAGATGACGTGGCTGAGAATTGACAGATACTACTACGGAGATTTTGACAATCCCAATGTGGTTTATCAGCCGATGATGTGTCAGCACTGCGACAATGCTCCCTGTGAGAATGTATGTCCGGTGAATGCGACCAATCATTCCTCAGAGGGATTGAACCAAATGACTTATAACCGCTGTATCGGTACCAGATATTGCGCCAACAACTGTCCTTATAAAGTGAGGAGGTTTAACTGGTTGGACTACACCACCAACGACATGTTCCCGGCCAATGAAAACAATCCATTTGGAACAGAGGTGCCGTTCTACGCCGACAATTTGACGCGGATGGTATTGAATCCCGATGTGACAGTTCGGTCCCGGGGAGTAATTGAGAAGTGTAGCTTTTGCGTACAGCGCATTCAGGAGGGCAAGTTGAAAGCCAAGAATGAGCGCAGAGCGCTTAGAGACGGCGATATCAAAACCGCCTGTGTCAGTGCCTGCCCGACAGGAGCATTGCAGTTCGGTGACATGAATGACAAGGAAAGCACGGTAACGAAGGACAAAGAGAGTCCGCTCAGCTACTATGCTCTGGAGGAAGTCAACGTGAGACCCTCAGTGGGATACTTGATGAAGGTCATCAACAAAGACGAGAATATTAATAAGGAAGCCTAATAATTGTATAAATAGACGAATTTATGGGTTCAATTACATCGCCTATCAGGGAGCCATTGGTTACGGGCAACAAGACCTACCA
>PWJP01000112.1 GCA_003559985.1 Saprospirales bacterium | reverse complement strand
TTTCTATGAAAGTTGTTAAGAATAAAACTGCTCCTCCTATGAAGAGGTACCTCCTTGATTTAGACTTCAAAAGAGGATTTGATTCTACCATGGAATGGATTGATTTTGCTGTAGAAACCGATGTGATCAAAAAAGGGGGTCCTTGGTTTACTATTCCAAATGGAGAAAAATTTCAGGGGAAAGCGGCTGTAGCTGAATATTATTCTAAGGAAGAAAATAAAGAAGAGTATGAAAAAGTGATTGAGGAAACAAGAAAAAGGAAATTTGTCTCTTCTTCGGATATTATAGAATATATTGATGAAGAAGAAGAATTTGAGGAGGGGAAATCTGATGTTTTTGAAGAGGATCAAGCTTAAAAATTTTGGAAATGTATCTCAAGAAGAATTATTTTTCCATGATGGGATCACTGTATTTAGTGGGGATAATGGAGAAGGAAAATCTACTATCCTTCGAGCTATTTCTATGGGATTGTTCAATCGATTCCCCCTTACATTTAAGGATTATATTAAATGGGGGGAAGAGTACTTTCAAATAGAATTAGATTTTGATCATTCTGGTAAATCTTATGAATTATCAATTAAATATGATGGTTCTACCTCCAGGAATCTTCTTTGTACCACTACTAATGAGGAATGGCAGAATTCTCCTGTATTGGATAAGTTAGATGAAATCTTTGATGTGAAAAGAGCTATTGCGTCTACTATATCTTTTGAACATGAAATTGATTTGATTACTACTCAGCCTTCAGAGAGAAGGGAATACCTTAAAGGGATTTATGATCTAAATTTTAGGAAACAGCTTGATATCATTGAAAAGGATATTTCCAATACTCAAAAAGAAATTGATAGCCTTAAGGGGGAGATAATTTCATTAGAATCTCAAACCTTTACTCTTTTCCAATTAGAACGTCCTCCTTTCACTACAGAAAAATGTGAAGAATACAAAAAACAGAGATTGGAATTGGAAAAGAGGATCACTCTTTATGAAGAAAGGATTTCTTCTCTGGAGGATCTGAAGAAAGATATTGAATCAAAAAAATCTCAATTTCAAAAGAAAAAATCTAGAGAAGAGGAAGAAGTCAAAGGGATTAAAACCCTTCAGGCTGAAGTAGGATTGAAGGAGAAAGAGGAATCTGAGGCTCCTAATGAATTTAATCCTAGTATTATTGTTGAAAATTTTTCCGAAAAAAATAAAAAATTGGAAAATGAGCTTGAAAAATTAAAAACTCAAGAAAAGGAATTACTTGAAAAGAAACAATCTTCAGAAGCTTTATATAAGGAATCTTCTGAAGGTGTTGAATCTGCTCTTCTTGAAAAACAAAGGGATGAAACCATTTTGGAACAATCCCTAATCAATTCAAAAAGATTTTTAGAAAAATTTAAGAAGGGGATTTGTCCTACCTGTGATCAGCCTATCAGCGATTCAAAAATTTCAATTTGGGCCAATAAGGTTATTGAAGAAGAAACTAGTCTTAACAAGATTAAAGAAGAGCTGGAAGGATTGAAAAAACGAAAGGATCAATCTCAAAGGGTTTTATCAGAATTAAACAAAATTGAGCAACAAGTCTATGAGGTAGGCTCGACTATTAAGATAGTGACGTCAAACATGGCTTCATTAGAACAGGAAAAGGAAAGAGAGATTTCATATGAGAAGGAAAAATTCTTTTCTATGAAAGAATCTCTAAAACGGGAAAAGGAAAATCTGAAATCAAGGCTTCAAGATAAATTTTCTTCTGTCCAGATTCTCCAAGATGAATTAAAAGAACTGTATGATGAAATACAGGTGTTAGAAGATCGTTTAGCTAAGGTTGAACCAGTGCCTTTAGATGAGTTTAATCGTTTGAAATCTTCTCTTCAGAATATTTCTGAGTCTATCCAGGAATATGAAAGGGTAATCATTTCAAACAATGAAAAAAGAGAATTCAACAAAAGGATTGAACGGGAAAAAGAGGAAAGGGATATATCAGTTTTGAAGAAAAAGAAAGATTTAGATAAATTAGAAAATGATTCCTCCAAATTTCAACTTGCAAAGAAAATTTTCTCTAGGGAATTCCCATCCTTTGTTCTCTCCCAATTAGTGAAATCCTTAGAGGTTATAGTAAATGAATTCCTTTCCAGGGTATATCCTCATTATGAAATATCTATTGAGGAAAGTAAGAATGCTCTGAAAATTTCATATGGAGAAAATAAATCTGATGTAAAAATGTCATCTGGATTTGAGAAGCAAATCTTCTCCTTTGCATATAAATATGCTTTAGGTAAACTTCAAAATTATGAAATTTTATTTTTAGATGAGGTTGATTCTGCCGCTTCTGTTTCAAATTCGAAAAAATTCTATGAGACAATCGGTAAGATGGAATCCTGTTTTAGGCAATTGTTTATAATTACTCATAAGGAAGAGATTAAAGAGCTCTTGAGCAATGATTATCAGGCTTCAGTGTATCAAGTTTCTCAAGGGTCATATGAACTGATTTAGGGGCAACTATGTATTGGATAGGGATTGATAATGGGATTAGCGGGAGTATAGGGATAGTTGATGATGAGGGGAATTTTTGGTGGTATGAAACTCCAACTAAGTCAGAACAATCTTATACAAAGAAAAAACAGAATATTACTAGGATTGATGTGGTTAGATTAACAGAAATTCTCTCCAATTTTAAGGAAGGAAAAGTATTCCTTGAAAGACCACTTGTTAATCCCCAGATGTTCAAAGCAACCATGTCTGCTATTCGTGCTCTTGAGGCAACTTTGAATGTAATTGAGGTACTGAAGATTCCATTAGAATATGTTGACAGTAAAGAATGGCAAAAATCACTTCTTCCCTCAGGATTGAAGGGATCTTCCCAATTAAAAAAAGCAAGTAAAGATATTGGGTCCAGGTTATTTCCAAAAATTTCTGAAGAAATACAAAAACATGGAGATGCCGATGGGATTTTAATTGCTGAATATTTTCGGAGAATCCATCGGTAAGAAAATTATGAAAAATAATTTATCAGATGAGTATTATATGGATTTATTGGAAGAATTAGCTGATGAACAAGAGAAAGAAAAAGAGGCTATATTTGTTAATTCCATAAGGAAAGAGAGGGAATCTTATGAAAAAGCTGGAGAACATACGAGTTCATATGGAGGATAATCTAGGTATTGTAGACCTCTATTCTTACCATCTTGATGAAAACCAGATCAGCCAGATTGCTGGACTTTCTCATTTAAGTGAGGATGGACCAGGAATAAAAAAACTTCTAGAATGGGGTCATACCAGTCCTTTGGAATTTGCTTCAGTAACTTTTTATATCAAATGCCCGATTTTTGTAGCTAGGCAATGGATGAGGCATAGGACAGGAAGATATTTAGAAAAAAGTCTTAGATATTGTAAACCGGGGGAGGAATTCTATATCCCTGAAGCTGATGAAGGATCTAAAGAGCTGATAAAAGATCTTCAAGAATACTGTTCATCCCTTTATCAAAAGCTAACCTCTTCTGGGATATCCAAAGAAAAAGCTCGGATGGTCCTTCCAGTATCTATATATACCGAATTCTATTTTCAAATTGATCTTAGAAATTTGTTATCCTTTTTTAAGCTTCGATTGGGCAAACATGCTCAGAAAGAAATACGAGATTATGCTGAGACCATCCTTTTTCTTCTTAGTCCAATTTATCCTGAATATTCAAAATATGTTGAAGAGCATTATTCTTCTGATCAATAATGAGGTAAGTAAATGAAAAGTGAGTTTATCCAGAAAGTCAGCAAAGATTTATTCAACGAAAAATATTGTCTGTATGGGGAAAAAACTTTAAAAGAAGTATATACTGGAGTTTCTGAAGAAATATCAAGTGTTGAGCCCACTGAAAAAGAAATTTGGAAACAACGATTTTATGATATTATGATTTCAAGAGAATTTATTCCGGGCGGTCGTATAGTCGCGAACGCACGTGTCCATTCGAAAATGAAAAATTATCAGAATTGTTATGTTATTCCTATTGGGGATTCCATGGAGGAAATTTACAAGGCTCTGGCTGAAGATGCTCTTATAGGAAAAATGGGAGGGGGAGTTGGATTCAACATCTCTTCTTTACGACCTAAAGGAGCTCCAATCAGTAAAGGTGGAGAATCTAGTGGACCGATTTCTTTTTTAGAAGTTTTTGATTCTTCCTCTAAAGCAATCCATACAGGTGGAGGAAGGCGTGGAGCTCATATAGTAATTCTTAATTGTGATCATCCTGATATTGAACAATTTGTTACCTATAAGCAGGGGGATACAAAGAAAAGGCTGACTCAATTCAACATTAGTGTTGGAATTACTGATAAGTTCATGAAGGCTGTTGAGAAGGATGTTGGTTGGGATTTGGTTTTTGGGGGTAAGGTTTATAAGACACTCCGTGCAAGGGATCTTTATGATTTGATTATGGAAAATATGTTTACTCATAATGAGCCTGGAATCTTCTTCCTTGATGAAGTTCAAAGAAATAATACAGGAGCAGATCTTTTTAAAATTGAGGCTGTTAATCCGTGTGGTGAACAGCCTCTTCCAGAATATGGATGCTGTTGTTTAGGATCTTTGAATCTTTCTACTTTTGTAAGAAATCCTTTTTCAGAAGATTCCTTTTTTGATATAGAAAGAATGGGGGAAGTGATTAAATATTCTGTAAGATTTTTAGATAATGTTTTATCTGCTTCAGATTATCCCCTTCCTCAAATACAAGAAAAAGTATTGAGTGAAAGAAGAATTGGTTTAGGAATAACTGGATTTGCTGATGCCCAAGCTATGCTTGGGATTATTTATGGATCTGAACTAAGTAAAGGATTTGCTCATTTAATTGGAAAAACTCTAAGAGACAAGAGTTATGAAGCTTCTATTTGGCTTTCCATGGAAAAAGGAAGTTTTCCTCTATTCAATGAAAAAATGCTGAATACTGGATTCCTAAAAACTCTTCCTGATGATTTTAAAAAAGCCATTAAGAATCATGGTCTGAGGAATATTGCTTTAAATACCATAGCTCCTACAGGAACTACTTCGATATCTATTGGACAGAATTGCAGTAGTGGAGTAGAACCTATTTTTGCTTTAGAATATGATCGAACTATTAAAAGCCTTGATGGGGGTGAAAAAAAAGAAAGAGTATTTGATTATGCCTGGCTTGAATATAAAAATATTAAAAAAATTAAAAAAGAGGAGGAAGCTCCTTCTTTTTTCAAAACTTCTTTTGATCTATCCCCCTATGAAGCCATTGAAATTCAGGGAATCCTACAAAAATATATAGATGCCGCTATCTCAAAAACAGCAAACCTTCCTAAAGGATTTTCCTATGAGGATTTCAAAGGCCTTTTTGAATTTTCTTGGAAAAATAAGCTCAAGGGATTCACGAGCTTTAATCCAGAAGGTAGCATGAAAGGAATCCTCTCTTCTGGAGGATCGGTAGAAGAGGTTATGACTTCTTATATTCCTAGAAAACGACCGAAAGAAGTTCCTTGCGATATTTACGAAATGTTTGTGAATAAGAAAAGATTAGTTGCCCTTGTTGGAATTTTGGATGATCGACCATATGAAGTTTTCCTAACCGATGACCCAGATGATATAATCTCTCTAAGAGGAGCTCGACAAGGGTTTATCAAAAAGATAAGTTCTGGAAAATATCAGCTAATTATTTATGGAAAGAAAAGTCAGTATACTTTGGATATTACTTCAGAATATTTTGATTCAGAATGGCTTGCCTTAGGTAGGATGATTTCCCTATTTCTTAGAACTAATATTTCCCTCCCTATGATTGTCAAACAATTAAATAGCACTCCTCAATTTGGGACATTCAGTAAGGGGATGGCAAGGGTACTGAAAAAATATATTACGGATCTTGATACTGGAGAGGTTTGCCCAGAATGTGGAAAAGATCTTAAACGAATTGATGGATGTATTGCTTGTGAATGTGGCTGGTCTAAATGTGATTGAGTTTTAGAAATTTCTAAATGATTTTAGTATTATAATTTAAAGGAGCAAAGAATGAATCTTAAGATTAAGAAGTTAAGGCTGGATGCTAGAATTGACCCTCCTGCCTATCCAGGGGATGCTGGATATGATGTATATTCCTTAGAGGATGTACTTCTAGAACCGGGGGATCACTACGATTTCAATTTAGGGTTATCCCTTGAATTTGAAGACAGCTATGTCTGTCTTGCTCTAATGAAAAGCGGGCTAGCTAGTAGATTTGGAATTGATTCAGTAGGGACGGTGATTGATTCTAGCTATCGAGGAGAGATCCATGCTCAAATTGTGAACTCTTCCAATAAGCCAGTTCATATCCAACCAGGAATGAAAATTATTCAATTGTTATTTGTACCAGTTCTTCATCCAAAAATTGAATTTGTGGATTCCTTAGAGGATACTCATAGGGGGGAAAATAAATTTGGAAGTTCGGGGGAATAAATGAATTACTTGATAGAAGGTCCACGAAATGTAGGAAAATCCTTCCTCATTCAGAAAGTTCTTGAGAAAAAGAATTTTAAATTATTGAAAACTGAAGTGATTCCCATCTTTTCTGAAATAAAAAATCCTTATATCCTCATAGGAAAAGAACTTCCTATTCTATCAATGTTAGAAAATCATCAATTTGATTCTATCATATTGGATAGGGGGTTTATTTCTACTTTAGCTTATGGAGATTTTTTCCAAAGGTATTCTTCAACAGAAATGGATGTTCTTACACGATATATCAATTCAAAAAATCTAAATTTGACTATTCTACTTCTTTCAGGAGAAAACCCTAATAAAGAAAGGAATAAGGATTCTTTTGATTTTCTAGATTCTCGATATGAAGAACAATTAAAATATTTTGATAAATATTTTGATAGAATTACTTGTTGTAAAAAAGTAAAATTTACTAATAATTTTGATGAGGATTCTGTTGATAGATTTCTAGATCTATTTGAGGGGGAAGATAAATGAATAATGAAGATTTTAAAGTAATTCCAAATTTAGATTTTAATGATGTATTCAAAAAACAAAAAGGAATCTTTCTAAGATTCATGGAAATTGAAAATCGAGAGTGGAAACTAGAGGAATTTGATATCAATACCCTTGAAGATCAAAATCTATTTAAGGACTTCATGGAGATTCGGGTTATTGAAGAATTGGTAGAATCAACTCTTGACATGGAAAACTGGGATCATTATTTAGAAGAAATGGTAGATGCCCTTAATTTCCTAGTTGAAAGCTATATTTTATATGGATGGGATTATTCAGATTTATCCCCTTGGAATGAGGATATCAAATTTGAATCTGATAATTTGTTTGAATGTTATTATCGAGTTATCGAATCAATTGGGGCCTGTTGTAATCTTTTGAAAAATCGGCTTTGGAAGGAGAGTCAATATCTTGTTGACCTTTATAAATTTGATGATTTTTTCAAAGAAGTTTGGGTTAATTTTAATAAGCTTTGTAATAAAGCTTCTATTCCAAAAAAGCTATTGATTGAAGTTTGGTCATTAAAATATCAGGTCAATAAATTTCGAATTGATACAAAATATTAAAGGAGTATGTTATGAGAAAAATCTCATCTACTACAAAAATCCATATTAAGAAGGAACCCCCTCCAGGGGATTATCATTGTACCTGTGATTACTGTACCAACAATTATTTGGGAGAGCTTTATGATATAGAAAATAATAAATACTATTCTCAAGCCGATCGATATTCCTACTATCCTAGGCTAAAAGAAAAACATCTTTGTCCAGGACATTGGTCTGGGTATAGATATGCAATCCAACACTTCACTAAAGAAGGGGATTGGGTATTAGATCCTACTGTAGGGACTGGAACAGCAATTATTGAAGCTATTAATAATGGAAGAAATGCAACTGGTATTGAACTTGAATTTCCTGAGATTGCTAGGAAGAATATTGAACATCAGTTTTCTTCGGATCCTATTCCAACAGGTCAGTATGATTTTATCTCCGGAGATGCCTTAGAAATAAAATCCCATATCAAAAATTTAGGGGGAAGAGAATTTAGTCTAATTGTAAATGGAACCCCTTATCCTTCATTTGGGAAAATAAGCTCTGATGCCCCTGAAAGGAATAGCATTGTTAATCGATCAAAGGAGGGTCCAGATAAATTTTTCAATTATGAAGATCCTAAAAATCTAGGAAAATTAGGGATGGATAAATATTATGATTTCATCACTAATCTTTATGTTGATTGCTGTACTTTCCTGAAACCAAGAGGATATTTCATTATCATCATAAAAGATCTTACCCGTGCAAAACAACCTTATCTCTTACATAAACATATTATTGATAACCTCTTGGAAAGAGATAAAAGCTTAAAATATTTTGGTTCTTTCATACATAATCATTACCCACCTACTTTATTCATGAATACTTACAACAAAAGATTTCCTGATGTGAAGATACCAAGATATCAAACTGCTATTGTTTTGAAAAAGAAGAAAAAATCTTAATTTTTAAGATTATGGAGGAGTTATGACAGCATTAAGCAATATTGGAGGGTTTGGCTCCATGCTCATTGGAGCTAAAAAACAAGGATATAGAATTTTAGGGAATATTGAAACTCGCCCATACTATTTTGGAGAGATTTTTGAAAAGAATTTTAATGCTCCCCATTATTCTTCTTATGAAGAGTATAAAAAAGAAAATTCAGAATACCCTGATTTGATCATTGGTCATACTGATTGTGGCAGTTATTCAACTTTATCTACCACTAAGAAATTTAATAGATATATAGAACAAGATAAAAAAGACACTATGGATTTCATTATTCCAATTAAAGAACTTAGACCTAAGTTTTTTGTATTGGATAATCTTCCTGGAATTTTGGAGTTATTCCCTGCTTCCTACTGGCATGAACATCTTCCTGAATATGATATTCATTTTGAATGGATTTCAAATTATCATTATGGGAATACACAAAAAAATAGAAAGAGAGTTTTTGTTATTGGATCACTACGAGAATTAGGATATTTCTTTGTTCCAAATGAACATCATCATTCCACCACTGTTTGGGATGTGATTAAAGATCTTCCTCAAGATTCAGATATTCCTGAGATCCATCATGTTCATAAGAAAGATGATGATATTGTAATTGAGTATTCCCGTCATAGGATTGATATTGATCTTAAAAATACTCTGGAGGAGAATAAGAAAAATCCATTTATTACTTATCGAGAATTTAAGGAATTTCTTAAGAAAAATAAAGTTGGAGCTTTATTGAAATATCGAAATCATAAAGATGAAGTTCGACAAAGGCCTGGATTCCGGGTTATTGATATCCATAAACATTCTCCAGTCCTCACTGGAGGAATGGGGATGGGGTCGGATAATAGCTATAAAAGTACTAACCTACTTCCATTCACCTTACGGGAAAGATTAAGAATCCAGGGAGCTCCAGATGATTTCAACCTGTATCCTGTAGATCTTTCTGAAGATGAAGAATCCTATAGAAAACTAGTGAGGCAAACAGCTAAATTTATGCCAGTGAATTTTACTACTTTCCTTACTCAAGATATTAAAGATTTTCTTGAAGGAACTCGGGACATAAGTAAATATTCTAAAAAAAGATGTATCCCAAATAACCATTTTATTGATCGGGCAAAAAGAGAATTTTGTAAGGAAACTGGCTATTCTAATTTAAATAAGGTGTGCAAGTTTTGTTCTTTAAAGGATGATTGCACCTCAGAAAAAAGGATGTTGCAAATTTGGGGAGGTACCCAATAAGGAGGGAAGGATGTGCGGTATATGTATTTCGGAAGAGAATGATGCTTCATTCATGGACCATCGTGGAATAGAAAAGAAGTCTCACTATATCCCCGAGATTAAAAAGTTTTTACATTTTACAAGATTACCGATCCAAACTGAATTTGGTGATCCTTGGATATCCCCTATTTCTTTAGGGAATGGATCATATTTTTTGTTTAATGGAGAAATTTTTAATTATCCTAAACATTGTTATAGCTCCGATGTTGATTATCTGAGAACCTCTATTTATTATGATCTTTGGAAAAAAGAGTGTAAAACTTGGGATGGATTTTGGTCAATTGCTATTATTGAACCTGAAAAAACTAGAATTACTGCTTTTACTGACCCTCTTTCTAAGAAACAGCTTTATTACAATGAGAATTTTGATATCAGCTCAGAAATTGAGGGGTTGAAAACTAAGAATTCCAAAATTGACTATACCTATTTTTCAATTGTCAGAAAATTTGGATACAATACTGATAATCGGACTATCTATTCTAATGTTAAAAGAATCATGCCCAATTGCATTTATACTTTTGATTTAAAAAAGAGGTCAATCTCTATTGAGGAAGGCTATTATTCTTTTCCTAATCCAGAAAAAGATTTGTATACTCTATTATCTGAATCAGTTTCTTCCAGGATGATTTCCAAATCTTATCCTATTTCTGCTTTGATTTCTGGTGGTTTGGATAGTTCTATCATTACCTACTTTATATTAAAAAATGATTTGAATGTAAAATTTTATACTATCAATAACAGTGTTGATTCGGAGTATGTTGAGCAATTTTCTAAAGATTTTGGATTTTCTTATACTGGGATTGATTATGACATCAGAGACATTCCTGATTCAGAAATTATAAACATTCATAGAAAAATGGAATCCCCGATTGATCTTGGGAGTGTGATTCCTCAGTATAAGCTTTTTGAAAAAATTGAAGATAAAATTGTATTGACTGGGGATGGTGCTGATGAATTGTTTGGAGGATATAGAAGAATTAATTCTTATGATTCTCAGTTATCCGATGTTTTTCAGGAGCTTCCCTTCTATCATCTTCCAAGATTAGACCGTTCCTCAATGGCTTTCACTATTGAATGCCGGAATCCATTTCTTTCTCATGAAATTATAGGAAAAGCTCTTCATCTTCCCTATTCTGAAAGAATAAATAAGAAGATTCTGAAAGATATATTTAGAGGAGAACTTCCTGATTATATTATAGACCGGGAAAAAATCCCTTTGAAAAATGATAAAATCATTCGGGATAAGATATTATATAGATATAAGATTTGTGATCTATTTTTAAAGGAGTTAGAAAATGAGAATTTATAAGGATTGCCTAGAAATGATCAAGGAAGTAGATAGGGATCTTCTTGTACAAGGGATTTCTGTTCCAGTGAAACATTATCAGAATAAAAGATTGGAGGGAGAGGATCAGCTTACAAAAGAGCTTGTTGGAGTATCATTCTTAATTTCAAAGCCTCATCAGAAAAGAAAAGAAATGGTAGAATTTATCTTTTCTGAGGATCATGAAAGAATCATCAAATATTGTGAACAAGAGTTTAAAGATAGAACTTCGGGAAAGGAATTAAACCCAGGGAATTCTTATAAAATTCGTCAGGATATGTGGCAGAAGTTTATGGTCGGGGATGGATCTAAATTCGATTATACCTATAGTGAAAGGATGCACTGGCAGTTTGAAAACATCATTAAAAATTTAGAAGAGGATATTCATTCAAGGCAAGCTCTTCTCCAGGTGTTTCAGGCAGAGACAGACAACTTCAAAATGGGGGGAGATAGCCGGATTCCTTGTTCTGTTGATTATCAATTCTTAATTCGTAACAAACGGCTTTATTGCATTTACCATATGAGGAGTAATGACTACTTTGGACATTTCCCAATTGACATCTATGTAACTACCCGGATTATGGAATTTATGGTGGAAAAATTAAAGAAAACCTATCCAGATCTTAAGATGGGGAGCTTGGTATATTTTTGTGGAAGCCTTCATGCCTATAACTGGGATTTGAAAAAATTTGTGGTATATTAGGAGGGGGTCAAATGTACTCCGAAAAAATGATTTCTTATTTTAAGACAGTTTGTAAAGAAACTTCAAAGCTCTCTACTTGCGTTTCCAAGCAAGTAGGGGCAATTCTTATTAAAAATGATCGAATAATTGCCATGGGGTATAATGGAGTTCCTTCGGGATATAAACATTGCAATGAAATTTTTGATCCTTCAAATTTTGATAGGGAGAAACATATCAAATGGAGTTCTATCCATGAGTATCATGCTGAGGAAAATATCTTTGCCTTTTGCTTAAGGGAGGGGATTTCTACTAATGGAACTGATATATTAACCAGCCTCTCTCCTTGTATCAATTGTGCTAGAATGATGAAAAATAGTGGGATTAGACAAGTTTTCTATATGGAATTATATGATCGTGATATTGAGGGAATAAAGTTTTTAGAAAACAATGGAATTCCTGTAACTCAAATTTGAAAAGCTTTTCTTAAATATTT
>PWJP01000224.1 GCA_003559985.1 Saprospirales bacterium | reverse complement strand
CCAGGTCATCGGCAAGTGTTATTTCGACCGAATTGGTGCCTGTACAACCCAGATCATCGGTGACCTCAACTTCTATTACACCTTCAGTATTAACCTCAATGGTAAAGGTGTTCTCTCCCGTACTCCAATTCACTTCCACAAAGTCCTGTGAGACTGAAAGTTCGGTAAATCCGTCTTCACAAAAGACACGGGATCCCATTATTTCTGGTACCGGAAGCGGTTCCTCTGTGATATTGATAATCGTATCCGATACACAGCCAATGCTGTCAACCAGAGAAATCTCTACGGGACCGGCCTCGTCTATTTCAAATTCTGTGTCACCTGGTTCTCCATTCCAGAATATTTCGCTGAATGGACTCTCCACCTCAAGTGTGGTTGTTCCTCCCTCACAGATGTAGTCGTTGCCACTGACATCAATGTTGATACCCTCTGTTACAATTACGGTGATACAGGAATCCGAAGTAAGTTCCGGGCAGTCCAATTCCTCAAATTCTGCACAGATGGTCACTTCACCGGCCTCTTCAAATTCGATCATGGCCGTATCGCCCGATGTGGATAGAATGGTGGCTGCCCCGTCTTCAACAGACCAATTAACAGAATAATCCGGTGAGAAATTAAGAACTGATGCCTCTTGGACAGTATTGATGCATATTTCATCAGAGATGGCTGGAATGGGATCCGGGGGATTTTCAAATTTGGCGGGCAAGGTAAGCGTAGCAGTGTCAGTGCAAATCAGGTCTCCTATAGTTCCAGTCAGTACCAGGGTGTAGGTGCCCTCTTGATCTACTACTATATCCGGGGTGGTTCCTCCCGGCCATGGTTCACCATCAAAAAACCATTCGTGCTCAATATTATCCACCGGGGTAGAAAGATCATCATTCATAAATACATTCTCAAAGGAGAAAATTGTAACGACCTCTCCCGGGCAGAACAGAGTATCCTCGGAGGACTGTAAGAATTGTTCGAAAACCATTTCCCTAAATATAATGGAATAGGTGCTGTCGCAGCCAAATTGATCCTGTGCTTGAATTAGATATTCTCCAGGAACAGATATGATTTCCCCCAGGGGCGGATAGAAAAATGGGAAAACGTCGATACAGACAAAAGTATCCCGCGGCTCGGGAAAGTTTTCGATCACATTCAATTCCAGGGTTTTTAATGTGTCGCAACCCTCGGGGGAAGTGACTATGTAAGACTGAGGGCCTGAGGTAAAGAAAGCATTGCCATCGATTTCAAATGGCAGATCCGCTGCGCATATATCAAATTCTCCCAGGAATTCCTCGGGAAAGACAACCTCTACAGTCATACAGATGGGGTCGGGGTCTTCGGTGACCTCTATACAAGGGAGATTGCTCACATCCACGCATAGTTCAAAAGTTCCCTCCACATCCCAAAATAATTCATTGGAAGGCTCTGATGTAATATCCACTTCATTGCCATCGATATACCAGTGGTATTGAGTGGCGGCATCCAGATCATCCACGGTAAAGAATTCCGATGTGCCTAAGCACACAATATCCGGACCATCAATGGGGTTTGTCCAATCTTCTATTTCGGCAGAACCACAGGTGCCGACTACATTTATTGTAACATCACAAGCTGAACCGGAGCAACCATCTATAATAAAATAATAAACTTCACCAATTACCAATCCTTCAAGTTCAAGTATCTTATCATCCTCATTGCCACAATGAATACCGGGATCTGTTTCACAAGCTACTTCTGCGAAATCATTACAATTTTCGTAAATGGCAATTTGTGCTCCTATAAAACAACCAGGAAAAATACTGCAACCAAAATTACATGGGACCCCGTCAGAACCGATACAAACATTTGTGCAATTACTTAACTCAACATTTAGAGTTAATTCTTCACACCATGCAATGAATGCAAACCAGGTTGGATTGTTGGGTATCCCACCCTCTGAACAAAGAGGATCAGGCCCATTTTGAGGATGTTGATAGTCGGACATTGAAAATTCAAATCCGTCAAGGTCATCAATGGTGCAAACTATTGGAGCAGTGTCGCATTGACAAGTGGCCTGGGTGCCATCGTCGCATGGGTCGGGCGGGGTAGTGACCTGCCCCTGTAACAATTCGGTTTGGAATGTTAGTACCAATGCCACAACCATTGTGAAAGCCCTCAAAGCTTTTTCGCTCCCCGGTGAAAACTTGCCAGGCAAAACACCCCTCTTAAAAACATTTATGTACGAATGTCGAAAATCAATGCAGGAGTAGATATGTTGCATAAGCAAGTAAAAGGTTTTGAATAAATAAATATGGACGATTGCAGTATTTAGGTGAGGGCATAACACTCCAGGCCTTTTGAATTCAATGAATTCAAAAGCTATGATAAAGTCGCTCTAAAAGGCTTGATTTATCCCCTCAATACAAACTCTAAATAAACAATGCCTGATAGGGTATTGTCATAAGGAAAATTTAAACCGCCACTTCTTTCGATAAGCGCATGGATTTAATCGATGAATGACATAATTTGATCGACTAACTCCATTCCGATTCGGTGCTGCGCTTCTGAAGTGGATGCTCCTGTGTGCGGACTGACAGAAATTTTAGGATGTGTTAACAATTCAGGGCGGGGTGTGGGCTCTCCGTCGAAGACATCCAGTCCGGCACCTCCTATCTGGCCTGATTCCAGGGCGGCAAGCAGGTCCGATTCATCGATGACTCCCCCTCGAGCAGAGTTGATAATTATTGCTCCCTTTTTCATCATATCAAATTGTTCGCGGGCGATAATGGGCTTCCCGGTGGAGGGAACGTGCACGGTAATGAAATCTGCACGGGGCAACATATCCTCCAGGCGCTCGGAGGTCAGGCGCACGCTTAGGTTGATCTCATCGCTTTTATAGAGGTCTATCTTGATGTTGGTAGTATCGACTTTGGGATCGACTGGTATCACCTCCATGCCCAGACCGAGTCCAATTCTCGCCACTTCCTGTCCGATGCGGCCCAAACCTATGATTCCCAGGGTTTTTCCATTGAGTTCGATGCCCTTGCTGTAGCTCTTTTTGAGCTTTTTGAACTCACTGTCTCCCCGACTGGGCATTTCGCGATTGGAGAGGTGGAGGAATCTGGCCAGTGAAAACATATGACCAAAGGCCAGTT
>PWJP01000090.1 GCA_003559985.1 Saprospirales bacterium | reverse complement strand
TTAGTAAGACTCTTACATTCCAAGAGTACAATCTATCAAAACCGCCTTTTTGATATCTAAGTTTTATCAAAGATGCATTTTTATGGAAATCCCCACCTTAAACATTGGATTCCGGGAACTTACAAGCGAGCGGGAACATTTTACTCGATTGTAAAAGGAGCTACCTCAGCCGATAGCGATATTGATATCCTGGTTGAATTAGGCTACAAAATATGTTTGCTGGAATTAGTCGGGATAAAATATGAGCTGGTACATTTGTTGGGGAGAAAGTAGTAGATTACCCTCAACGGAACACTTTTTGACAAAGACTTTTGAATCAATCAAATTCCTGTGAAAGGTTGAGCTTTAAAAAACCTGAACAGACCATTTACGAAACGGAATATGCTTAAAATTTTGAATGACCTAATCGCCTACTTTTCAACCAGGCCGGGAAAACTTTTTCTACTTGACGGCTCTGGAGCAGCATTAACCACATTTTTCTTGTTCTTTGTACTAAGACCCCTTTACGATTACTTTGGCATGCCACCACATATCCTGACCTACCTGGCTGCAATCGGCTTGCTATATTTCACCTACTCCATGACTTGCTATTTTTTCCTAAGAAGAAACCGGGCCCCTTTCTTAAGAGTAATAAGTATAGGCAACTTTCTGTATTGTGTTTTGACAATGGCATTCGTTTACTACTATTTCGACAGCTTGACATTGCTGGGGCTGACCTATTTTATCGTTGAAATAATGGTTATTCTGATGGTGGTCCACATAGAATTAAGGGTTGCAAAACAACTGAAATCTTAGTCTCTAAATGTCATACCTACTGGCAATATCTAAATAAGGGGTTTTCCATGAGTAATCGATGTTACATACATGAAAGAAATCAAATTTCACCGCATTCCCCAGGACCGCTAACTTCATTATTGGAAAATCATTAAATTTGCCGGGTATGACCAAACAGTCCTGTTAAATCGTTCATAGTAATAATGGTTCAATATGATGAAAGTGTAGAAAGTTGTTATTAGCCGCTTTAGTAACCGCACAGGAATGTGTTTACAAGAAGAAATCCGGTGAAAGCAGAATGGAGGCACATTGCGAAAAAATACTATTACGCAGCATTCGGCGGCAACTACAAAATGATAAAATCATGAAGGTAGAAGAAATAAAAGATAAAATAGAGCCTGTCCTAATTCGGCACAAGATTAAGCGGGCGGGAATATTTGGCTCGATTGTAAAAGGAGCTGCCTCAGCCGATAGCGATATTGATATCCTGGTTGAATTAGGCAACAAAATAAGTTTGCTGGAATTTGTCGGAATAAAATACGAGCTGGAAGATTTGTTGGGGAGAAAGGTTGATTTGGTCGAATACGACGCGATCAAACCCAGACTGAAGGATAAAATAATGTCGGAAGAAGTCAGGATTTATGGTTGAGGAATGCAAATAAAGGTTTCAACCCATAAGAATGCAGTCTGAAAGTCCCAGAGGACATCCTACAACAGCCTCATCCAGCCAGGATAAAGTGGCACAATGGCCTCCGGAATATGCAGCCGGCAGTCTTGCAATCGTAGCTTTCGGCTTATTTGACCTTTCAAAGACAGGGAATATTATCATCAGTGTTGTTGCAGTATGGATCGCATTCCTGGCCTACAAGCAATTTCAAAACAATATATTATATAATTCGTAACTTGCATCCGGCAAACGCAGCGAGTCACGCCAATGCCGTTTCTGAGTCGCTACTTCCGAATAAAGTCAATACGGTGAAAGCAATTATTTTAAAGAAATACGGACTGCCAAAAGTGCTCGAGGTAGGTGAAGTGGATAAACCGGCACCAAAGGACAGGGAAGTACTGGTGAAAATTCACGCAGCATCCATCAATGACTGGGACTGGGGCCTGGTCAGAGGCAAACCATTTGTGATTCGTCTGTTTTTCGGTCTGAGAAAGCCCCGGGTCAGGATTCTCGGAGCGGATATCGCCGGGACAATAGAAGCAGTGGGCAGCAAAGTGACTTCCTTTAAACCCGGAGATGAAATATACTGCGATCTCTCGGAATGCGGATCCGGTGGCTTTGCTGAATACGTCTGCATACCGGAAAAAATACCAGCCCTAAAACCTTCAGGCATGAGTTTTAACGATGCCGCTGCCCTGCCACATGCCGGATTACTCGCCCTCCAGGGTCTTGTAGAGATGGGAAAGGTAAAATCGGGACAGCGCATTCTGATCAATGGCGCCGGAGGAGGGGTCGGAACCCTGGGCATTCAAATACTGAAATCGTACAACCTAAAGACCACGGGCGTTGACAGTGCCGAAAAACTCGATTTGATGAAATCGCTTGGGTATGATGAGGTGATGGATTATAAAAAATTGGACTTTACCGGTACGGGAGAAAAATACGACCTAATCCTCGACACAAAAACGAACAGGTCCGCAGTGAAATACATCCGATGCCTCGAACGAAATGGCACTTATATTACTGTTGGCGCATGGATGAACAGATTGTTGGATATATTTCTGACAGGTCCGCTCATATCTCTTTTTACCGGAAAGAAGCTCAAAGTCCTCTTTCACCAACCCAACAAAGGATTAGAGCAATTATCAAAACTTGCGGAAAAAGGCCAAATTCAACCTGTTGTCGATGGCCCTTACGAATTTGAGAAAATCCCTGAGTTGCTCCAGTATTTCGGTGAGGGCAGGCACAAAGGGAAAATAGTGGTTGAAGTAGGCGACAGTGAGTAAGAAAGGCATTGAGATGCTATTGGTTTTCGATCAAGCTGAAGTGTTCCCCGGACCAAAATCTTTCGAGAACTGCCATTCCGGTGGTAAAAATCATTAAATTTGTCCATCGCCGCCATAACTGACCGCAGTAAAGAGCGTAAATAGTGGAAAAGGGGTGAGCCTGGCGGATTTTAACACCTGTTTTTGAGAAGAAGATGAAAGTATTATGGTGTCATACCGCAAGCTATTGGGTCGCTGATCTACCAAACAACTAGACAATGATAAAACTGACGGGTATTTTCACACTTTTGATACTGGGATTTCTCTGGACAAATATTCAGTGTGAAAAATGCGACATAGCGAAAGTGGTGAGTGTCAATGAGAACCTTGACAATTTGACTACTGAAATAGTTGGAGAG
>PWJP01000230.1 GCA_003559985.1 Saprospirales bacterium | reverse complement strand
CCCGGAGCTCTTGTACAATTTGGGCAATGCACTTTACAAACAGGGGCAATACGAGGAGGCAACCGAATACTTCGAACGGGCTGCACAGAGCATTGAACTCGAGAACGAAAGTGCCGATGCCTGGTACAATAGGGGCAATTCTCTTTTCCAGGAGCAGGATTTTGAATCGGCCATGGAATCCTACAGGAAGGCTCTCTTGCAAAACCCGGAACACCATGAGGCCCGCAACAACCTCATGCTAAGTAAAATGATGTTACAAGAGATGCAACAGCAACCTGAGTCGGAGGATTTTGAAGCGGAAGAAGGCGATGACCCCGATGCTGATGAAGTGGCTGAGACCGGACCGGAGGAGGATGAGATAGAGAATGATATGTCAGATGCAGACGGAATGGCTCAAATGGAGGATGAGCAGCATGAATCAGAGGGAGAGCAGGATATGGATGAAAGTGAGTTGGAGACCATTGACAGGGACAGATTGGAGCAGTTGCTTCAACTTGCCGAAATGGACGATATGCAAACAAGGAGAAGGATGAACGAAAGACAATCTGAGCGAAGTCAGACGTTGAAAGATTGGTAGAAATTAATCACAAAAAATGATTGGAAACTATGAAGTCTTTAATGTTGTCATTATTGCTGGTGTTTTTCGGTGCAGGACTCCAATCTTCGGAGGTCAGCTTTAAGGTTGAAGTTAGCACCGATACTGTTTTGTTGGGTAATTATTTCGAGGTGAAATTCACCATTGAGAACGCACAACCCAATTTTTCACCTCCGGAATTTACCGATTTTGACCTCGTAGGAGGTCCCAATCAATCCTCCAGTTTCTCAATGATTAACGGTCAGGTTAGTCGCAGTGCCTCTTTTGCCTATTTCCTCAAGCCGAGAGAGGAGGGCGTTTTTTACATCGATGCAGCGGCCATTGAAGTGGACGGCAAGTTCATTGAAACCCCTCCCGTAGAAATTTTCGTTCTTCCCAACCCGGATGGCATTATTGAAAACCCCCATCAATTGAGGCAAATTGAGCTGGAAAGTGACCGCAGAGAACGGGAAAAAGAACCCACCGAACCGAGACGCACTATCAGGTTATGACATTGGAAAAAGCCCGGATGAGGACGTTATTGTTGTTCATGGTATTATCAGCCGTGGCTCCTGTAAGCCTGAACGGTACTGTGGAATTCGAGGCGCAAGTGAATCCGGATGCGGTTTATGTAGGTGAGACTTTTGAGTTGAGCTTTAGTTTGACAGGTGCCGACTGGGGACAACTTGATCTGCCCGATTTATCCGCTTTTGAAAGAGTGAGCGGACCTGCCATGGCTATTCGAACAACCGTAATAAATGGCCGGATGGAGAGAGTTGCCACCCATACTTACCGGCTGAGAGGTCTGCAGGAGGGCACTTTTTCCATCCCTGAAGCCCGTATGTTTACCGATGGAAAAATTTACACCAGTTCACCGGTTCAGGTGATGGTATTGGATAGAGACGAGCATGCACCCACAGACCGTCCTTTTTTCGCAAAAGCGACCCTGAGCTGCGACACCTGCTATGTGGGGCAGCAAATTGCCCTGGACCTGGTCCTCTACAGCCGGGTTCCCATTGCCGATTACGCCGTAATGCAGGAAGCCGAATTGACCGGTTTTCACAGCCGTCGTTTCCGAAACCTGAGAAATATTCGAACCGGGCGAGATACTCTGGATGGAAGGTTGTACAATACGCGGGTTTTGGCGAGGTACATTTTGTTTCCACAGCATCGGGGGGAATTTGGAGGAGAGCACTTTGAACTTCGGGTGGTGGAGGAAGACCGCGATCCGCGATGGAGGGGCATGTTCAGATTGCGGGGTGAAGTGCATTATGCCAGGGTAAAAATTCCGGAGTTTACGGTCCTAAGTGCTCCGCCCAATGCTCCAGAGGGATTCAATGGACACATAGGTGATTTTGAGATAAGTACTGTGTACAGGGAGCACCAATTAAAGCAGGGGGAACTATGGCCTGTGTCGGTTATCGTCCGGGGTGATGGTGACCCTGCATCCATGCGCCCCCCGGCCTTTGAACTTTCTGAGGGGCTGATTCTGTCAGATATTCGACTGCAGCGCGATGATGTCACCGAGCGGGGTGGAGGACTGCGTACCACCCGAGAGTGGCAGGCCTTATTCCGGGCCGACAGTGCGGGACTCGCCACCATTGATCCCTACCTGATCACTTACCAAACCGGTCGGGATACATTTAAAAAAATCAGTGGGGAGCGGATAAATGCCTTTGTAGAGCCCGGAGACCCCCTTGCAGAAGGGGATACCGAAACTGTTGCTCCCACAGCAGATGAAGACCAATTGGGACAGAGGGATGGTATTCCGAACTGGATGATTTACACCGTAATTCCGGTCCTGATCATGATGGGTTTCTTGTTCTATCTTTTCTTCCGAAAAAAGTCCGCCGGGAGGACTGCTCTAAATGACGAAGATGCCCTCCTCAAAAAACTGAAGCAAGCTGCCTCTTTTTCCGGTCAATCTGATAAATCGCAGTGTGCCAAAGTCCTGGATGCTCTAGACCAATATATTCTCTATTTGATCAAAGTCCCCATGTCCGAGTGGGAGGAGGATTTACTGAGGAAACATCTGACAAAAGAATTGGAAGAAAATCGCACCGGTAAACTCCTCGGGGTGCGAAAAAAATTAATTGCTGTTGTTTTTGGCAACCAAACGGCTGAGGCAGAAGATATTTCCCAAATTATCAATGACCTCATTTCCGACCTGGGTTGACCTCGTGTTTTTAAGTTGCATTACATAAACTTAACAGATAGGAGGTAGTGAAAAAGACATTCCATTTATTATATTTGCCACTGAAATGATTATTTTTCATGGCAAAATGTTGCTTTGGAAACAGATTCAATCATTTTTGGAAAGTCACTAGCTATTTACTTGCTGAAAATGAGAGGGTTTCTCATTGTAAAATTAATCTAACTAAAAAATTTAAAAGATGGCAAAAGTTTACACTAAAAATTTACTTCGCAAAAAAAGCAGCCTGCTTGCCAGTTTTTTTGCCTTTTCGTGTATGGTCTGTATGTTTTCACTCCAGGTCAATGCACAATCTGTGGAAATTCTAAATGAGGAATTTAGGGATGGTTCACTTCCTTCGGCTTGGACTG
>PWJP01000279.1 GCA_003559985.1 Saprospirales bacterium | reverse complement strand
TTTTAAGGCTGTGTTTTTGTCCCGAAGGAAAAAAGGTTCGGAAATTAAAAACAGGCGATTTGGCAGCAAAAAATATCACGAGCACTAAACCTGACTTTCATTAATCTCTATGTTGAAGGCTCTTGATGGGAATCCATTTTACCGGGAAAAAAAAAAGCCCGAACCAAAGAAATGGCCCGGGCTTTCATTCACACAATTTGTCAACAATGAAAACAGCTTTACAAGCTTCATACTTTCTCCTGCTTTTTCCGGAGGTTTGTGTTCCTGTTTTTGCCGCTGTTCTTTAACTCCTTTGCCGGATTTTTCGGCACAGGATCGTGTCCGTGACCACCCCAGGGATGACATCTGCCTATTCGCTTAATTCCCATCCACAATCCCCTGAAAGGCCCCCATTCATTAATTGCATCGATCATGTAGTGAGAACAAGTGGGGGAGTAGCGACAATGCGGTCCTATCACAGGCGAAATCGCCGCCTGGTAGAATTTGATGGGCAGTATGAGTATTTTTTTCAGCATGTTACCGGAGGTCCGAAAGTGCCCTGTTTACAACTGTGATATCAGAATATAAAGTGATAAGCCAGAGAAATGTTTCGACCGGGCATGGGATTGTTTCTCTCACGCACCCTTGAAAGGTGGTCCCGGTAGGATTTGTCAAAGATATTTTGCCCCTTTAGTACCACACTGTGCCTGCCATCCTCGTCAAAGCGGTAGCCGCCTTCAAGTCCATAGAGGGTATATCCACCCGTTGGGTTCTCCTCAGTGGCAACTCTGTCCTGGCCGCTGATGACCCGAACGTCAGCACCCACCCAGAATGACTGGTTGTCGTAGCGTAGTCCATTTCGCCATCTGACAGGAGGAATAAAGGGCAGCGGTTCGCTTACTTCACCTCTCCGGTTTCCTCTGACATAATCAACACCGCTGGTCAGTGACCACTCGGGCGTAATCTGCCATGAGAGATTGAGTTCTCCACCCATCATTCGCGCCTCATCGGCAATGTATTCAAAAATGGGAAAATCTGAAGACTGATCAATTTGACCGGTATTTTGGAAAATGATGTAGTCCTCAATGTGGTTGAAAAAACCGGCGAGTTCAATATGCAGGTTCTCTGTGAAAAAACTGACAAACAAGTCGCTGCCGTAACTCACTTCCGTATTGAGGTTTTTATCACCTATTTCAAATGCCCCGGCACCGATATGAGGCCCAAATGCATATAACTCTTCAAGAGAGGGGTTTCGGTAAGCTCTGGCTAGCTGAAAGCCGGCCTCAATGTTGTCGTTGGGTCTGAAATTCAGTCCCGTGGAGGCAGAAAAATTAAATCCGGACCGCGATTCATCTATGTCAGGGAAAAACTCATTGGTGCGTGTGCTTTGGCTGTACGTCTCTCCTCGCAAACCGGCCTGAATTCTCAATCTGGTTGTAAGTGGAATCTCCTGGAATGTAAAGAGGGCAAACTGCAGATTGTCATCACCCGGTGTAAAGGCCTCTTCGCCTCCCACCTCCAGGGTTCTTCCGTAGAGGTTCATCCCCAGCGCACCGCGATCTAATATACCGATGGGCCGATGCATAAAGGTGACCGTAGAACTCATGGACCATTGAGTGAATTCTATTTCTACGTCTTCATCCACGGTTCCGTCTGCTTCCCGTTCTATTTCCACTTCCTGTTGAAAAAATCTACCTCCCTGGAATCTGAATTCCACTTCTTCGAAAAATCCTCCGAGTTCTGCGGTCAATCTGGCCTGTCCCATTTGTTTATTGAGTCTTATTTCCACACTTTCATCGGGGTCGTCGATTTCTTCCGGAATGCCGTAAACCATATCCATTCCCATAAGCGCAATACCACCTCTGTATCCATCGCCTTGCAGTGCGAATCCAAGGGCACCTTCAAAGTTCTCCATTTCTGTACCCGGCAATCTTCCATCCGGAGTTCTCATTTCTCCGGCTGTTCGGTAGGAAAATCGGCCGGTAATGGCGCTGTTATCCCAGCCATGGGTCAATTTTCCAAAACCACCAAACATCTTGTTGCCGGTTGCTCCCTGAAAGCTCAGGCGACCTTCCAAACCAGGATTCCAGTAAGAAGGAATATCTCCCGTCATCATATTGACCACCCCTCCAATGGCACTGCTTCCGTAAAGCAAACTGGCCGGGCCGCGCACTATTTCAATCCTGTCGGCAGCAAGGGGATCGAGTGCAACTACGTGGTCGTGGGCAGTACCCGAAAGGTCACCCATTCTCTCTCCATTTTCAAGCACCAATACCCGCTCACCATCAAATCCGCGAATGACAGGGCGCGAAGGGGCAGGTCCGAAGGAACGCATGGAGAGTCCCGGTTCTCCGTCCAGCATAACACCCAGGCTCATATCCGATTTTTGGCGGAGTAACTCTCCGCTGAAACTCTGAGCTGCCTGGTAGCGAGCTCCTGAGCCGACCGGTGTGGCCGAAATAATGATTTCCTGAAGTTGGAGGTCTGTTGCTTGCATCTGTAAATCACCCAGATTTGCTGTCTCCAAACTGTGATCATGGGTAATCTCAAAGGTTTCGTAGCCTATATAGGTGAAGCGGATGGTGTAAGAACCCTCCTCAAGGCCCCTGATTACAAAACTTCCATCGGCACCTGAAGTGGTTCCGCGATTAGCTTCCACTACCATTACATTGACACCTACCAGAGGGTCGTTTCTGTGTTGGTCGTAAATCACTCCTTCGAGGTCTTGTCCATTCAATCCGGTTAAGGCCATCATTAGAGCGATGAAAAGCGAACAAAAGTGTTTCATGATTATCAATATTTAAATATTTCTAGAAATATATTTTCAACTGCAAAGATAATAGCAGTAGGGGAGTAAAAAAATATTATTAGACTAATCTAAAAATTTTTTTAATACAATCATTAGTCGTTGTTTCTTACTATAGTTCAAATAGAGACGCTTTAGGAGTTTTCTCTATGGGTGATTAGTGATATAAATTTTTCTGCAAACTGCTTCATTTATTCGACAGGGAGGGATTTGATACAGCGGGTTGGGAAGAGAGGTATGGATGTGGTGGGGCGAAAAAAAAGGGCCACCAAAATGGCAGCCCTACTATCAAAAATTATTTTAATACATCATGAATCAATACCTGTATGCATCGGACTTATAAGGTCCATCTTTATTTACTCCGATGTATCTG
>PWJP01000008.1 GCA_003559985.1 Saprospirales bacterium | reverse complement strand
CTTCTCATCTCATCTGCATCCTGTATAGCAGGATGGCTCCTCGCTGCAGTAACCAACTCTTTTATTATGTCATTGCGTAATTCGTTCTGCTCCTCACTACCGTTTTTATATTGCTGCAGGTTGGAAATCATAGATTCATGGTCAATTTCTCCATCCTCTGAAATGTACTGGGCATTGAGCGCTTGTATGGCCAGTAAAAGAACCCCCAGAAACAAAATACTTTTCATAGATCAGTTGATTTTATGAAATAATCATGATTTAAAAACCCGTGGTGGTTATTGAATATTTTAAGTGTCCTCGGCTTTCCAGATAAAAACCCACTTTTCCCTTTCCTCTTCCCCCGGACTTCACACCCCAAACTACCCGCCGGGCATATCCACCCATCCATTTTTAAGGATTCCGATCTGGCAGCATACCGGCATTCCCGGGAAATTAAATCCTGATCTCCATTCTCACCCGGATTCCAAGCGGGGAGCCTCCCGGGTGGGTGGCCCGCCATACACAATCCACCCTGAAGAACCTGAATAAGTTTTCTACGCCAAATCCAAGTTCTCCATAAGGTCTGGTGTTTCTATCGGTCAAAAGCAGCGGGTAGTCCAGCAGACTTTCGTGCCTTTCGTGCAGACTGCCGGCAAATGCTTTTACGGACAGTACCTCGCGCAGTCCCAGGCGGTCTAGTAAAGGGACTCTTTTGAATAAAAACCCATTCAGACGGTATTCCGCATAGACCCTCACATACCTGTCGTGCATGAATTCGAGGAGGTCAATCATATTGAAATTGTAGGTTTGAAAGCCGTAGGTCAAATTGGCTCTCGGAATGTCTAAAAGCGGGTAGGGAACAGTCCCGAATATTACCCCACCCTCAATAGCGTAGTCCAACCGGGCCTGCCCCGTAAAGGTGTGGTGTTTAATGCTCGAATGAACTCTGCTGTATGTATTGGACGATCCCCCGACATTGGTAATTCCACCGGAAAGGGATAGATTGATGATGGGGAGCTCTGTGCCCAAATACAGTCTTCTGTAGCCGTAATCAAAATACTGCTCCTCCCAGGACCATCTCATATTCAAGGTCAACTCAGCCCCTTCAAAATCATCGATGGGTTGGTCGTTTTTCAGGTAGGGCAAAAACTCAGGTGAGTGAAGGCGCGTGGCCGAGGCAACTCCCTGTATTTGAAATCCGGTCCTCACTTCTCTTTCCATCGAAACCCGCAATCGCTGCCGCCTCTGCAATTCTCTCAAAGACTGCCTGCGGAAAATATGGGATAAAATATTGGACTCAGAGGCGTGCTGTTTGTTTTCATACAAAAATAATATGCGCTCATCTTCACCCGGCTGGACGATGTCATCCGTGTACTCTGCTTCGACCAACATGCGCCTGGGCGAGGGAAACAGATAGCCCGCTCCAAATCTCCCGAGCCACTGCTTGTTTCTCGTGCCGTACCCCACTCCACCCCAAATGGAATACCGCTCCGAAATTTTTTGCCCGGTGCGCCCTCCGAAAAACAAGTGAGTTCCCTGTACTTCATTGAAATTGAGCAGATAATCGTAGGGGCCCAACTCCCAGTAATCAAAATCGTAATAGCCGGTAATGCTCATCCTTGCCACCTTGTCCAAAAACCGGATAAACCAGAGTTGATTGACCGAATCTATCGATGCCATGAACAACTCTTCGTCTTCATCCAGTTGCGCGGGGCGCTCATTTTTCCAATAATCTTCGTCCCGGTCGTGCCTGTCCGGGCTGCGCACGGCCTCATAGGTCAACCGGCGGTGGCTGAGTTCTATTTCCTCTTCAAGCTGCGTACTGATCTGGGAGAAATCCTGAGTCATGATAGCCTGGAGCTCAACCCTGTGCTCCCTTCTTGTTTCAATGGGCATGTAGTCGATTACAGCCGAAATTTTTGAAGATTCAAAAAATGGGATAGAGTCGTGTATCAACTGGTAATTCGCAGATACTGAAAGAGATTTTACAAAATTGAGGTGGGCCGTATTGGTCAGTTCGGCAGTAAACTCACGGATGGAATAAAACCGATCTTCAATGACCAACTCTCCCCTGAGTGTATTGTCGCCCTCTCTTTTCGGAGAAAAAAGCACCACCTGATCGTACCCATCTGAAGTTTCAATGGAGTCTTGCAGGTAGTAGTTGTAGTAAAAAGGGCCGTTGGGTGAAAGGGGGCTGATGAAGTTGTGGCCGAGATAGCGAATATCCCGTTCATAAATATTCAATCCACTCCTAAGCCCCGCTGTGATACCGGAAATCTCAGAATCTTCCAGCAGTCCAAGTCCGGTGGTATTGTCCGCCTCGACTACAGATAGTTGTTTGCTCGACCGGCTTTGGTAGCTGTTGGCCACCACCTGCTCTGAAAAATAAACAGGCAAATAGCGCATACTGTCTTTGTCGTATCGAAATGCATTTTGGGCGTTTCGAAAACCCCCCCAATCCCGCATATTATCGCTCACGTTATTGATTTGATAGGCCCAGCGAGAATAGCGCCTGTAGCTGTAACTGTCGAGGTTCTCCGGGTTGTTGCGATCGAGGTTGTCGCGGACCTTTTGCATCAGCCTCATCACAGGCCCGTCATCGGGTTTAACCACCACCTCATCAAGGCCGACAGAGACGTCTTGCATCCTCAATTCCACATGATTCTCCTGCCCGGGTTCCACGGAAACAGTTTTGGCATGGTAGCCGACAGCGGAAATCTTAATTTCATCCCGCATCTCCCCAGATTCCAGCAAAAAATAACCACTGGTGTCCGTCACTGTACCCTGAGTACTGCCCTCAAAAATGACGTGGGCGTAAATGAGCGGCTCATCAGTCTTTTAGTCAAAAATGTACCCCTCCACCGATGTTTTTTGGGCAAGGAGGGATGAAACCGGGGCGAGCACCAGTAAGAGGGGAAACCACAGGAACATTGCTTTTTCTTTCATCGACATTCCTCCAGGTGAACCCTTCACACCGGACTGAGAAACTATTCAATGAATTCAAGCTGCCGGACAAAGGGTGATGTCCAAAGATAATACTTTTTTCGGGGAATCCCATGAATTTGTATACCGGGCTGAAAACAGTTAGAAATAAGGCTAAATGTTTACCATCCAAAAAAACAGTCCTTTGCATCCATCAGGTAGAACTTACCTGGCTTCAAGCTGAAGTATTAGAGCCCCGGTAGCCGGTAGAT
>PWJP01000029.1 GCA_003559985.1 Saprospirales bacterium | reverse complement strand
TCGTTAAATAAAATAAGAATATGAAAATCAAAGAAACCGTTCTGATTTCATCGATAACAACAATAGTTTTTTCTTTACTTTTTTTAATAAGTTTTTATGTTGTAGCTATGAGTGGATGGAATAATCCGGAATATGATCCGCCGCAAGGAAATGTTTCTTCTCCGATAAATATTGGAAGTGAAACCCAGGTGAAAGATGGAGCTTTCGGGGCATCCGTAATCGATGCCCATCATGGCGAATTCAACACAATTAGAGCTGATCAATTTTTGGGATTGGATATCGGAAGTGCGGTATTTGATATTTCCGCTAACATGTATACGGAGAATTGCACTGCTTCGGGAGGCTCTAATGCGGATTGCACTGTTCATTGTCCGGAAGGATCAATAAGGACGGGTTGTTCCGTGGATGAAAATAGTGGCAATTATAGAGATTGGACTGTCGGGGCAAGGCCGACCGGGTCAAGGGGATGTTATTGCCGAAGCACATCAAGCAGCATAACCAATGCTTATGTTAGATGTTTCGCATATTGTTTGGATTTAGAAATAGAAGAAGTTGAAGCCTTGGAGGTGGCCACCCTTACAGCGACGGACATTGAAGATAATAGAGTAAGGCTAAGGGGAAGAGTTACTGATTTTTCAGGAGCAAGTTCGGCAATGCTTTGGTTCGAATGGGGAACTTCCGAAAATAATTTAACCAATCAAACTTCCCCGACATCCGTTTATGATACAAATGTATTTAGTGAAACCATTACGGGTCTTGATCCCGGAGAGATTTATTATTATAGGGTAGTTGGAGAATCTCATGTTGTTTCTTATGGAGCCACCTCTTCTTTGGAGACTTATTTTTCCACTACTTGTAGTCAAGGAGATTGGTACTGGCAAACTCAGGACGGAAGTCTCGGTTCTCTTATAGATAACTGCTCCGACGAATGTGATGATGATGTAGGTTGCATTGATTGTAATCCCGGAGACACCAAGAGTTGCACGGAAAGTTGCTCTTACGGCTATTGTTCGGGCTATGAAAATTGCGTAAGTGATACGAAGACCAATACCGGGACTAGAACATGTCAAAGTGACTTTAC
Organism: Saprospirales bacterium; assembly: GCA_003559985.1. Lineage (GTDB taxonomy): Bacteria > Bacteroidota > Bacteroidia > Chitinophagales > Saprospiraceae > PWJY01. The sequence continues at coordinate 11,399 of PWJP01000029.1, read as the reverse complement.
TTGGGGTTCCTGTAGCGCAACGGTGCCCGATTGTCCAAGCAGCGAATGCTCCAGTGACTTGGATTGTCCTTGCTACACCGATGACGATTGCTCATTCGGAGATGTTTGTGACGGTGGTGATTGTGTTGAGTGCATAACCGACAGTGATTGTGGTGCCGGTGATAGGGGTCCGGTTTGTTCAAGTAATGGAAACTGTGTGGAGTGTCACGATGGAGACACCAGAAATAGAGAACCTTGTTGTGCCGGTGATGATCTCTGTTATCAGGAAGAGGTTTGTGTTTCTCGATGGTATCATTGGCCCAGATGGGAAGAAACCGATTGTGATATAGATTGTCAAACTTGTGAACACGGGTGCGGAGAAGACTTTTTCGGTCCCACCTGTAACGAATGTAGTGACGATTGGGATTGTCCTTGGGATCAGGTATGTCACGAAGGAAGTTGTCTTTACCAGACGTAGTTGTAGTATTAATGCAAAAAATAAGAGGCGCTGTCTTGCGCCTTTTTTTGTGCTTATCAGTCAAAGATTTACATTAAGAATCTTATATTCTTGATTGTTTTAAGTTTTGTGGTATATTTTCAAAGCAAATTAATCTTAGTAGTTTTATGTATTGGAACTAATGAGACCTGCGGGTCTTTTTTTGTTTGATGGAGAAAACTATTGAGGAATAAGAAAATATGAATAAAAGAAAATATAAAAAAAGAAACAATTTTACAAACAAGATAAATCCCAGCAGGTTTATAAATAGAGCAACGCAATCAGGAAATGAATGCCAGCATGAAGTAAAAAATACTTTTTCGGATTTTAATATTGATCAAAGACTAAAGAGAAACATTATCAATCTTGGATACGAAGAACCAACTCCGATTCAAGATAAGATAATCCCTGATGTTTTAAGAGGGTGTGATGCCGTCGGGATTGCAGACACGGGAACCGGAAAGACGGCAGCTTTTTTATTACCAATGGTTAATAAAATCTTAAAAAATAGAAGTGAAAAAGTTTTAATCATCACCCCGACCAGAGAGCTGGCTCTTCAAATAAATTTGGATTTTAAGAAATTCTCAAAAGGGCTATCTGTTTTTTCTGTATGTTGCGTCGGTGGATCCTCTATAAGAGAGCAAATATCGGAACTCTCTCGTAATCATAATGTAATTATCGGAACTCCGGGAAGATTAAAGGATTTAATAAATAGAAAGACAATAAATCCGAGTATTTTCAATAATGTAATTTTGGATGAAGCTGACAGAATGCTTGATATGGGATTCATTGTTGATATAAGATTTATAATTAATAAAACTTCCCGAAAAAGACAAACTCTTCTTTTCTCTGCAACCATGTCCAAGAGGGTAGAAGTGATGATTAATGAATTCACAGAAAAGCCAGCAAAGGTCTTTCTAAAAAAAAGAGACACTTCGGAAAACGTAGAACAGGACATTGTTAAGGTAAAAAGAGGAGAAGAAAAGATTGATATCTTGCACAGCCTTTTGATAGCTGAAGAGTTCACCAAAGTGCTTATTTTCGGCAGAACCAAGGTTGGAGTGGAGAAGATATCGAAAGAACTTATCAGCAGAGGTCTCCAAGCGACATCGATTCATGGCAACAAAACGAATTCACAAAGGCAAAAAGCATTGAAGCTTTTTCAGGAAAACAAAATTAAAATTCTGGTTGCTACCGATGTCGCTGCCAGAGGATTGAATCTGAATAAAGTAACTCATGTTATTAATTACGACACCCCGGCCACTTATGAAGACTATATTCACAGAATAGGAAGAACGGGCAGGTTGAACCAAAAAGGAGTGGCTTTAACTTTCGTCAGTTAAAAGCAAGAAAATGGAAATAAGAAACATAGCAATAATTGCGCATATTGATCACGGCAAAACCAGTTTGACCGATGCCTTAATAAAACAGTTTGGACAATCCAAAGAGGGTTTAAGTATGGATTCAAATGATTTGGAAAGGGAGCGGGGAATAACAATATACTCAAAAAACACCTTTATTCACTATAAAGGAACAAAGATAAACATAGTGGACACTCCAGGGCATGCCGATTTCAGTTCGGAGGTTGAAAGAGTTCTTAGATCAATAGATTCGGTTTTGCTTTTAGTTGATGCAAAGGAAGGGCCGATGCCGCAAACCAGGTTCGTCTTGAAAAAGTCTTTGGAGTTGGGATTGAAACCGATTGTGGTGATAAACAAGATAGATAAACCCGCTTCACGCCCGAAATGGGTGGAGGACGAAGTTTTCACTCTCTTTATGGAATTAGGAGCTACCGATGAACAATTGGACTTCACCACTCTTTACGCAATCGCAAAAGATGGGATAGTCATGAAAAATATTGATGATAGTCCAAAAGACTCCTCTTGCCTTCTGGATATAATTTTAGAAAAATTACCGAGTGCCGGATCCGAAGAATTAGATGGCAAAAAATTGAGGGCACAATCATTTAATTTGGGTTATGATAATTTTGTCGGCCGGTTGGCTATAGTCAGGATATATCAAGGAAAGATAAAGAAAAACAGTGATGTTTTTCTGAAGAAGATATCGGGAGAAGTCAAAAAAGAAAGAATAACCAAGATGTTTGTTGATAGCGGAATGGAAAGAAGAGAGATTGAAGAAGCTTCGGCCGGAGATATTATCATGATAGCAGGTCTTCCGGATATAAACATAAGTGAGACTATTTGCGAAGAAGAAGATCAGGAAGCGCTACCTGTCATAAATATTGATGAACCGACAATATCACTTAACTTTTTGGGAAATAATTCGCCTTTAAACGGAAGAGAGGGAAAATTTGTGACTAATCGACAAATTAAAGAAAGATTGGAAAAAGAACTTGAAATTAATGTGGGATTAAAAATAGATTTTTCCGGTGCGGATCACTTTAAAGTTTATGGAAGGGGGGAGCTTCATATTTCTATTTTGCTTGAAAATATGAGAAGAGAAGGATATGAAATTCAGGTTTCAAAACCAAGGGTTATCTTAAAAGAGATAGATGGAAAAACCAACGAGCCCTTTGAAGAAGTAACGGTCAGTGTTCCTGATGATATGGTCGGGGTGGTCATTGAAAAACTGTCAAAAAGAAAGGGAATTATGAGGGAAATGAAGTCGGAAAAAAATCAAACAACTGTTGTTTTTGAAATACCGACCAGGGGACTTCTTGGTTATCGCGGAGAATTTGTAACCGATACCCGCGGTGAAGGAATAATGAATAGTCAAGTTATTGGATTTCAACCTTATGTTGGAGAGATAAATCATAGAAATGTGGGATCGATGATTTCGACGACTTTCGGAACCTCCTCGGGATTTTCTTTATGGAATCTACAAGAAAGAGGCGAACTTTACATAGGCCCAGGAGAAGATGTTTATGAAGGAATGGTTATAGGTAACGTGTCAAAGGGAAGAGATATGGTTGCGAACCCCACAAAAGGAAAAGAACTCAGCAATATGAGGTCAAAAAGTTCCGATGAGACTATCGTTTTAACTCCTCCGAAAAGGCTAACTATAGAAGTCGGACTGGAATTAATGAGTGATGATGAATATTTGGAAATAACTCCTCAAAATATAAGACTTAGAAAGCAACTTCTTAAGGAGGTTGATAGAGTAAAAGAAGAAAGAAGGAAAAATAAAAATACTTTGTAAGCAAGTCTTTTGCCGATAGGCTACGAGAAGTAGAAAATAAATTGACAAGCATGGAAGTAAGAGATTTTGATAATAGGATAGTGAATTTATGGAATGCCTTGATGTCGCTCGAAGAAAAACATAGAGGAGAAGAGTAAACGGGGGGAGATGTTGATAATATGATAGGTGATATTTTTAAAGAAATTGAAAATTTGTCCGAGGATTTGGATAGTTTGAATTGAGTTGTAAATTTTGATTTTGGTGATTTAAAAAAGTATAATTAGACAGAGCTGGAGTATTGAAGTGTAAGGTTTTCAATGAAATTAAAATTCAATAATCTCTCCGATTTGCGAGGTGTAGATAAAAACTCCTTGAAAAGAGGAGTTTTTACTTTGTAAAAAATGAAACAAAAAGCCTTCACTCTCATCGAACTCCGTACCACGCGGGGTACGGGACAGAGCTCTTCAGAAAATAAGGGATTCACATTAGTAGAATTGTTAATTGTCATTGGCATTATAGCAGTCCTTGCTACAGCAGTGATTATCGCCATTAATCCGGGAAGACAGTTCGCCCAAGCAAGAAATTCAACAAGGCAATCCCATATTAATTCTGCACTTAACGCCGTGTTGTCTTATCAAGCCGGAGATATGGGGAAATTTCCGAATTTCATCCCTTCTTACCCGGGAGCGGTAGATCTTTTAAGTTGCGAAGAGGATCTTTCCGAGTTTATTTCTTCAATCCCAACAGATCCCAGACAAGGTAGTTATCACATCAGTTATTCAGGTATAAATCAAGAAAACATCAACACCATCTCCGATGCGGATGAATATTTTTCTTGTGGAAATTATTTTTTCTATGAAAATCAACTCTATCCGACGGTTGAGATAGGAGATTCATGTTGATTTGCTGCCAATTTAAATTTTGAGGGTCATCTATCCGGTAATAGTTTCTGCCCAGGAGCAAATAATACCCAATCACCACTTTCGGAGTTTTGTCGGGTTTATGGAAGAGTTTACAGCTGGGAAGCGGCTTTGGACGTTTGTCCATCAGGCTGGAGACTTCCTTCTGACGAAGACTATAGTAATCTTGAATATTATCTTGGAATGAGTTGGAGTGAGGCTTTTGAGGGTATTGGATATAGGGAATCGGGAAGTGTTGGTGCTAAGATGAAAGAACCCGGAACAAGATATTGGAATACTGAAGAATGTGGTGATGCTTCTTGTAATTCTTCAGGATTTAAAGCTTTGCCTGCCGGATTTAGAAGTAATGGAACTTATTTTTGAAATGAAGGTGTGGCTGCTCGTTTTTGGACATCTTCCGATGTTGGAGGAGATGCGTACAGAAGAAGGATTAATCATGATTTAGTGGGCTCCAGAAGAGATCTACTGGATAAAAGTAATAGACTATCCGTTGGGTGTGTCAAAAACTAAGATAGTTTTAAGCTATTTAGTTGACTTTATTTTTTATTGGCACATAATTAAGTTAACAATTTAATCTAACCGAAATAAAATAATAGATTTCAATGATCAATTATTGATATGCTTGCTTTAAACTGATAACATTGTCGGTGTTTTCTTTTTTTGGATAGTTGCAAGTAGTTTAGTGAGGAAAATTATCAATGCGTAGATAGCATCAAAGTCCCAACTTCATAGTTAGGAGTTGGGGTTTCATATCTCTAAGTTAATGGACTTTTTCAAATTTAATTCAAGGAAAATAATCTTTTTTTTCTTATTTTTGCTTTCAGTCGTATCTTTTACGTTTTTTTCGGCTGAAGAGGTTTCTGCTTGTTTCTGTGACGATTTATGTGTTCAATTCGGGGATTGTTGTGATGAAGCCTGTGGTCCGGGTTACTACTGTGATGCGGGAGTATGTAGAAGTTCATGTACTCCGAGCACTTGTTCCAGCTTGGGTTATGATTGTGGCTGGCAAGATGATGGCTGTGGGGGAAGTATATATTGCGGATCTTGTTCCGGTACTTGTGATGGTGGGACATGTTGTCAACATTGGCACTCTCAGGAATGTGACGGAGGTACTGTGGTATTTTATGACTCCTGTGGTAATCAGCATAGTAGTCATACTTGCAGTAGCGGGGTTTGCTACGACGGAATGTGTTGCACTCCCAACACCTGTCCCCCTAATGAATGTACGGTAATAGATGCGGGGTGTGGATTGGGTTATGATGTTTGTTATGGGCCTTGTGATTATGGGGATTGTTTTTTTGGAGCGTGTCCCGACTGTCAGCCCGGAACTTGTTCCAGCTTGGGTTATGATTGTGGCTGGCAAGATGATGGCTGTGGGGGAAGTATATATTGCGGATCTTGTTCTTCCGGATATTATTGTGACGGGGGAGAGTGTGTTCAGGAGTGTGTTCCGAATTGTCAATGGGAAAGTGAATGTGACGAGTATGCGCCTGACGGTTGTGGAGGCTTTTGTAGTAGAGACACGGAAGGAAACAATTGTGGCGCGAGTCAATGTAATTCTTGTTCGGATGGTGTTTGTAGGTGGTGTCCCGACACACCGAACCCGGGATGTTGTGATGTCCCCGGTGGTCAGCAGTGTGTAGATATGAGATCGGATGAACATTGTGGTTCTTGTGGAAATAGTTGTGGACCGGAAGAAACCTGTTGTATTCCGAATAGTGATGGGATAGGTTGCGCTAATCTAAATGAGGAAGATGGAACTTATTGCGGTTCTTGTGGAAATAAATGCCCATCCGGTCATATTTGTAGTAATGGATCATGTATTGAAGAGTGTTCAACACAATCTTATAAAGCGTGTTTCGGTGGAGATGTCTATTGGTATGATTCTTGTGGAAATAGGGAAGGTCTGGCGGAGAGCTGTAGTGGATGTCTTTCTTGTTCCGGAGGGGCTTGTTATCAGAATGATAGTAATTGCTTGCAGGGATCTTGGAACTGTTCTGCAACTAGCGAGTGTCAAGAGTTCAGGATGAGATATATATGTAATGCAAGTGGCTCTTGTTCTTATGATAGTTCGGAATATAGAACGAATACTTCTTGCACTAGTCTTTGTCCGAGTAGCGATTGGTACGATACCGGGTCAACAAGATGGGTTCATGATTCGGGGTGTAGAGAAAAACAACAGAAAGAGCAAGAGTTCAGACTTTACGTTTGTGACACTTTTTCCGGTTGTGTATATCATCCTCAGGACGACAGGTGGGTTGATACCGGAAACACAAGAGACAATCAAGATCTTTGTCCCGCAGGACAAAATTGCCAAAATGGAGTATGTGGGTGTGTAAGTGAATATTCAAGAGATTGCTATAACGGTGACGCCTATTGGTATGATTCTTGTGGAAATAGGGGAGATTTAATTAAGTCCTGTATTGGCTGCAGAGAGTGTAGTAATGGGTATTGTTACTCTTATCTTGGAGATGATAATTGTGCTCCGAATTGCGGGTGGTGTAATAGTGATGGAAGTTGTTCTTACATAGATGATTTTTGCTCAAGCGGAGTGTGTAAGCCTGGAGACGGATGTGTAGAATGTTTGACGGCTGGCGATTGTGATGATACTTTAGCTGATCAGAACTGCCAGTTTGCGGGATATGACGGGGCTCCTTGTTCTATATGCTCATCAAAAGAGATATGTCAGGGAACCAATGCTTGGAATACCTGCATAAATAACCAATGCGGATTTGATTTTGAGCATTTCTTTGATTCCTCTTGTGAAGGAGCGCAATCCGTTCACGGTTGGCATTATCCCTCTTGTCCAGGATGTCAATCTTGCACCGGAATAGACCAATGTGCTCCGGATGATAGTAATTGTGGGCCTAATCAGTATTGTGAAGGGACGGTTTGCATGGATGAATGTGAAGATTACTCTTACAAAGATTGTTATCTGGGTGACTCTTGGTGGTATGACTCCTGTGGAAATAGACAAACTTTAGCTGATAATTGTCCGAAAGAATGTGATTGGGGGATGTGCGTTGATTGTGTTTACAGTTATCATTGCCCGACCGATGAATATTGTTGGGGTTACGAGTGTGTTGATTGTCTTAATGACAGTCACTGTTCGCACGGATCTTGGACTTGTTCTTCCCTTCATACTTGCCAGTCGTACAGACAATTGAGAAAATGCGGAGCTTCTAATACATGCATATCCGATGGATTGGAATACAGAATAGATACTTCTTGCACTAATCGATGCTCTTCGGACGGATGGTACGATACCGGGTCAACAAGATGGGTTCATGATTCGGGGTGTAGAGAAAAAGAGCAAAAAGAACAAAACTATAGATCACACTATTGCTCTTTTAGTGGGTTGTGCTTATATACCGTAACCGATAACAGGTGGGTTGATACCGGAAATACCAGAGAGGATATAGATCTTTGTTTTGAAGGTAGTTGGAATTGTAGTGGTGTTCGACCTTGTCAAGAAGCAAAAATAACTCCTTCAAGTTGTGATAACGGGGTCTGTCAATTTGAATATCTGTACAGAGAAGCGGATCATTGCCAGGACGTTAATGCCAGGTGTGATGAAGGATATCATTGTGAAGGAGGGGAGTGTGTAGAAACATGTAGGAGTCAAGAGTATAAGTCTTGTTATATGGGAGATGTTTGGTGGTATGACTCTTGTGATATCAGAGAAAGCCTAGCTCAATCTTGTAGTTATAACGAATTTTGTCAAGACGGAGAATGTCTGGTCAGTACATTGGCTCCTCCCGATGGTTTTTACTTTTCCAGTCCTTTTCCCTTATCGGGAGGAGTGATCGGATATGCAAGATTTTACTGGTCTCCCGATGATATCAGAGCCGGAGGAGTCGCTGATGGGGTTAGTTATACGTCTCAAATAAGATACCTTGATTCAAACCAAAACCCGATTACTCTTTGGGGGTCGGCTACTACATCACTTACACAATATCTAAGTTATTACAGAGTCGGATTTTCAATATCTTCAAATGTGGATCACGCTTATGCTCAGTTCAGAAGCAGGGGAGCTCATCCCTCATTTCACAATAGTGATTGGGTTTACTCCGGTTTTTTCGAAATAGATCACGTTAAGCCCCCCTCGGTAACAACTCTTTCCCAGATTAATGTATCATCTTCCGGGGCGACTATCAGGGGTAATCTTACGGATATGGGTAATGATAGTCAGGTCGGTGTTTACTTCGAATGGGGTCCGAATATTTCATTTGGCGAAACCACTCCAACGATACAAAGATCAACGATAGGAACTTTTTCCAGAAATATTACCGACCTTGATTACAACACGACTTATTATTATCGAGCCGTAGGATTAAATAGTGCAGGATTTTCCAATGGAAGTACACTCTCTTTTACAACCGATAAAATTAATTTGAATCCGCCGGAATACTGGAACTCCACCAATCTTCAGGGTGGTGTCACTGGATATACCAGATTTTACTACTCTCCCGATGATGGCAGGATTGGAGGTAAGGCGGAAGAAACGGGTTATACGACCGAAATTAGATATTATGATCAATTTGGAAATCCGTTAACCGGTTGGGGGTCTCCAACCTCATCGTTTGCAGGATTTTTCAATTATTATCGAGCATCTTTCCCGATATCTTCCAATACGGACTATTATCAGGCGGCTTTCAGAAGTAAGGCGACTAACCCTGACTATTATGACAGTCAGTGGGTTGAATCGGGCACTCAAACAATTCATCATGCTCCGAGCCAGCCAGGGGAGTTCACAAATCCCACATTCGAGGGACAGCTTAATGGAGGAGAGGTTAACAATATCAACTGGGGGTCGGTTTCTTACTGGGGTAATCCTCAGACCAATAGAAATTACCGGCTGGAAGTAAGCTATAACGGTGGTTCGTGGGAGTATCTAGCGGACACCGGAATAAGCTCTCATTATTCTCACTTGATTGATCCCGATCTTAGTCTTGAAACAATTACATACAGAGTTGTAGCTGAATCTACCGGGGGTAGTTCTTCATACAGATATTCTTCCACGGTTTCAGTTTATCACTCCATCCCCGAGGTACCGATAGGTAGCCTTTATTGGAATGAAGATTATCATGATTACAATCTTCACTTGATGAGCTACCCTGAAACAAATTATCGTTACTGTAATAGTAATTCGGTTCCTCTTGTTGATCTCGGTTGGGATTATTTTTCAGGAGCCGGGCATGAATATGAAAGTGCAGACATTCAGATTAGTCGGGTTGTTGGTAATTTTGATCAATCTTACCTGGTTGTTGATGTTGAGGGGGTTGAATCGGATTCGATGAATTATTCAATAGGAATTGAATTGGATTTTGACAAAACTTATCATTGGCGTGTTAGGGTTCGAAGCGAAAACGGATATACTTCGGGCTGGGCATATGACACTTTTGAAACGGATAAAAAAAGAGCCGCGGTCAGCTTCGCTTGGACTCCCAGAAGACCCTATATTGAAGAAAAGGTAAACTTTATAAACAGAACGGTGGAAGGTGAAGATGCTTTAATCATAAATTGGTATTGGGAGTTTCAGGGAGCTGATCGTTCAAACTCCATTGAAGAGAATCCGGAAATTGAGTTTATTAGTGAAGTCGGTCCGAGAGTGGTTGAGTTAAGGGCTACTGATGAAGACGATGTTTGCTGTTACATCCAAAGAATTATCAACACCAGAGCTGAAGTTCCCGAATGGGAAGAAGTTGATCCTTTTAATTAAATTATTGCAGTAAGAAGTTTCCAAAAATACTAAAAACCTCCCTTTCGTTAAATTAAGCTTGCGGGGAGGTTTTATTTTTTGCTAGAATTCCAATATGAAGAAAAAAAGAAAAATTAAAAAAAGAAAACCCGCTCTGCTTTTTGTTTTTATCTTTGTTGTGGTAGGAGTCTTTATCTATTATCTGGATTCCGATAGCGGATCTTTAAGAAGTTTGACGGCCTCAATTTCCGAAGTCGTATCCCGTGGAGGAGGCTTTATTACTCAAAGATCTTTAGAAATGGAACCGGAAAAAGAAGTCGGTGAAGGGTTTGGTGAGGGGAAGGAGCAGTTTGGGGATTATTATCCCGAAGACCAAGGTGATTTTGTTGATCTTGTAGATTTGGAGAAAAGGCAAACAATTGATCTTGATTTGATTCGTGAAAAAATAGATGAAACATATGATCTGTTAAAGCAAGAATCCGGCGAGAGAGTGGAGAGGGGAAAAGAACAGGTTACGGAAGATTTTATTAGGGTGATCGACGGGTTTTCCGAAGATGTAAAAAGTAGAATTTGCAGAGAGATTTGTAAAGAGTGTGTTAACTGACCACAAACTATTCTTTTCCGAAAATCTTCCAATTCACCTTCTTTAAAAGAGGGGCATAGATATCTTCTTCTAATGAAACTTGCAAAAAGCTCAACTCTTCTGCGGAGGGGTTTTCTTGTTTAAATTCTACAAAGGGAATATCGGTTATTACCGCGAGAGGAGTCGCTTCATCACATTCTCCCATTACCATAACTGCTGCCGAAGCTAAGCTATCTACCAGATTGGAACGAACTGATTTTATTTCTCTCCCGAAAATATCTTTCTTTCCACGATAGTCCTTCATTGAAAAGAAGCCACTATAAGCTATCGGCATTCCCACAACTCCTCTCCGGAAAGGCACACTTCTGCTGTCCGTCATTATAACTCCTACATTTTTCAAAGAATATCTTTCTTGCAGGAAGCTTCTTATGTCGTTTGTCGTTTTCTGTGGACTCTCCGGCCAAAGAATATATTTTCCGTCCGCGTTCGATTCGTCTATCCCGGAAGAACTTATCAAAAAGCCGTTCTTCATTGTGAAGGTTCGACTCGGGGTTGAAAAATATGAGTCGGCCTCTTTTTTTA
>PWJP01000007.1 GCA_003559985.1 Saprospirales bacterium | reverse complement strand
ATTAACTTTTAAAATTGCCAAAAGTGAACGGATTAATTGGACGCAAAATAGGCATGACCAGTATTTTTAACCAGTTTGGTGAAAACATTGCCTGTACAGTGGTAGAGGCCACTCCCAATGTCGTGACCCAAATCAAAAGCGAGGATGCGGATGGCTACAGTGCCTTCCAACTTGCATTTGGTACTGCCAAAGCAAAAAATACATCTCAACCGCTTCAGGGTCACCTGGATAAAGCAAGCACTGGACCGAAAGAGAAAATTCGCGAATTCCGTGACTTTAATCTGGACAAAGCTGTCGGTGATGAAGTTCGGGTTGAGGAAGTTTTCAACGAGGGCGACATTATTAACGCCATTGGTGTGAGCAAAGGAAAGGGATTCCAGGGTGTTGTTAAAAGACACGGATTTAGAGGTGTCGGTGACGCTACCCATGGTCAGCACAACAGACAAAGACACCCCGGTGCTATTGGAGCGGGTTCTGACCCATCCAAGGTATTCAAAGGTATGCGAATGGCCGGAAGAACCGGTGGCGACCGGGTTAAGATGAAAAATCTGAGAGTGGTGAAAATCCTTCCGGAAAAGAATCTCGTATTGGTTAAAGGCGCTATCCCCGGTCAAAAGGGTGCGCTGGTGATGTTGGAAAAATAAATACTGATTGACCGGACAGAGGTCCCGCAGTAAATTATGGAGGGAGTTAATCCCGAAATATTAAACAACCGGGAAATTGCCCGGGAAAAAATAATGAACAATGAAACTTGATGTACTGGATATTCAGGGTCAAAAAACCGGCAGACAAATAGACCTGCCAGACGAAATTTTTGGTGTAGAATCCAATGACCACATCGTCTATCTCGCTGCTAAAGCCGCTCAGGCTAATCGCAGACAGGGAACCCATGCGACCAAAGAGAGAAACGCGGTTAAGGGTTCCACCAAGAAGATAAAAAAACAGAAGGGTACCGGTACCGCCAGAGCAGGTGATATTAAAAACCCTCTTTTCCGCGGTGGTGGTAAAATTTTTGGCCCCAGCCCGAGATCTTATCATCAAAAGGTGAATAAGAAGGCGAAAAAGATCGCCCGAAATTCTGTGCTCTCAGGAAAGATTAAGGCTGAAAAAGTGGTAGCGTTGGAAGATTTTTCTTTCGACAAGCCAAGTACTCAGGAGTTCAGGTCTGTGATAAAAAACCTGGAACTGGATGGCCGTAGAACACTGGTGTTGCTATCAGACTACGACCAAAATCTCTACCTGAGCAGTAGAAATTTGCCCAAGTGCAAGGTGCTCAATATTAAAGATGCCGGCATACTTGACTTTATGGAATCGGACACCATTGTCCTATCCGAGGGCTGCGAAAAGCATTTTAATCAACTTGTTTAATTAATAATTATCATGGCTAAACGCGTATTGATAAAACCGATAATCTCCGAAAAATCTGAAATGTTGACTGAAGATGTCAACCAGTACTCCTTTGTAGTGGATAAGAAAGCCACCAAGGGTCAGATTAAAAGTGCGGTAGAGGAATTGTACGAAGTGAAAGTGAAAGGGGTCAATACCCTTATCATGCCCTCGCGAAGTAAGAATAGAAATACCAAGAGGGGATTTATCAGAGGTAGTGTGCCCGCTTTCAAAAAGGCTGTGGTTACAGTCGCTGAAGGCGAAGTCATTGACTTTTTCGGAGACGTTTAATTTGTGGATTACTAAAATAGCGAACAATGCCTGTAAAAAAGTTTAAACCAATAACTCCCGGAACCCGCAACAGAATGGGGCTTGACTATTCTGCGGTGACCACCGATAAGCCCGAAAAGAGCCTGTTGGGCTCGAAAAAACGCACCGGTGGTAGGAACAACGCTGGGAAGATGACTGTGAAGCACCGCGGTGGTGGCCACAAACGTCGTTACAGAAATATTGATTTTAAAAGAGATAAGGACGGAGTCCCGGGTACAATCAAATCCATCGAGTACGATCCAAACAGGACCGCATTCATAGCACTTGTCTTTTACGCTGATGGTGAAAAGCGATATATTATCGCTCCCAATGGTATTAAAGTAGGCGATAAAATTGTCTCCGGTGAAGGTGCTGAACCGGAAACCGGCAATGCGCTCTTCCTAAAGGAAATTCCTCTGGGTTCCATGATTCACGCAATTGAGTTGACGCCCGGAAAAGGTGCATCTCTGGCGAGAAGTGCAGGTACTTACGGACAGTTGATGGGACGAGAAGGAAAGTACGCCTCTGTTAAATTGCCGTCCGGCGAGGTCAGGCGAATACTTCTGACTTGTAAAGCTACCATCGGTACAACTTCCAATCCCGACCATACACAACAGGTGCTCGGAAAGGCAGGCCGTAAGCGTTACCTCGGTAGGAGACCGCGGGTTAGACCAGTTGCAATGAACCCGGTTGATCATCCAATGGGTGGTGGAGAAGGTAGAGCCTCTGGAGGGCATCCGAGAAGTAAGAAGGGATTGAAAGCCAAAGGTTTCAAAACCCGGAATAACAAGAAGCATTCAACAAAACTGATAGTCTCTAAACCGAAGAAGAGGGCAAAGAAATAATAAACCCAAATAAGTTTTAACAATGGCAAGATCTATAAAAAAGGGACCTTACGTTTTTCACAAACTTCTCAGAAAAGTAGAGAAGGCACGTGAGACCAAGAAAAAATCAGTGATCAAAACCTGGTCCAGAGCCTCTATGGTCATTCCCGATATGGTGGGCCTGACAATAGCAGTTCACAACGGCAAAACATTTGTACCGGTTTATATCACTGAAAATATGGTGGGGCATAAATTGGGCGAGTTTGCCCTGACCCGAAGTTTCAGAGGCCACGCCGGAAACCGTAAATAATATTAACTAAAGAAAATAAATTTCGACACCATGGAAGCAGTAGCTAAACTGAAGAATTGTGGAATGTCAGCCAGAAAAATGCGATTGGTCGCTGACCTGGTAAGAGGTAAGGGGGTGGACGAAGCTCTTGATATACTTCGATTTACTAAAAAAGAGGCAACTTATCATATCGAAAAAACCCTGTTGTCAGCCATTGCCAATTGGGAGCAGAAAAATGATATGATGGAGAATGCCGATGATTACGACCTCGTCATCTCCAGAATTCAGGTGGACGATGCACCTCAGTTGAAAAGAATCAGAGCCAGAGCTCAGGGAAGGGCGCATCGCATCAGAAAGAGATATTGCCATATTTCCCTGATGGTT
>PWJP01000165.1 GCA_003559985.1 Saprospirales bacterium | reverse complement strand
TCGATGGGCTGTTCAGGAGGAGATATTTTTTTAAGGAAGTCCTCATTCAGTTCCGGGATTTTTTTCACCGAGACACCATCGATGGCCCAGGTCCACTTTACTGAATAAAAGTTTTCGGGCAACACAACATCGGGATCCTCCTCTTCACTCTGCTCCTTGACTTTACGCTCATATGTACTCACCACATTGTCTCTGTAGGGTTCCAGTATGGCCTTTTCAATAGTGCCATGGATTTCATCTCCCACCTTTTTAGCGGTGAGTTTCTCCTTAAATTCCTGTGAAAATTCACTCCAAATGAATTTCATATTGAAGGGTTGTAGATCTGACTGGTCGTCCGGGGGGTTCAACTCAAAAGTAATTCCGGTAGAATCTTCGACCACGACCTCCTCCACATCTTCGAGGTCGGCATTATTTCTCCTCAAGTGCTCAATTTCTTCATCGATACGCTCATCGATGTCTTTGACAACCAGGTATTCGTACTCGTTGTCGGTGGCCCAGCCTTTAAAGTCTTCCAAAGTCGGGCTAATGAGCAAGTCAAATTCGAAGGTGTAATCCTCCTTGTCCTTGGGATCAAAAGTGAACGACTTTTGGGTATCAGCGGGAATAGGGCTGAAGGAGAATTCAAGTTCCTCGCTGTTGAGGAACTCCTCCATTTTCTTATTGATCATGTCAAAAATGATTCGATAGAGGATAGATTGACCCTGGGTTTTTTGAACGAATCCCAGAGGCGTTTTCCCCTTTCGAAAACCCTTCATGTCGGTTTTACGAGCTACATCGTTGAGCTCCTTTTTGTAGGCTGGCCAGTAGTCGTCTGTTGAAATTTTCAACGTTACGCGTTCGATTTCGGGGCTCACATTATTTCTGGAAATTTCCATAAAAGAATTAAAGATTTTTGGAGCGGGAATAACCGCATAATTTGGTGGGTGTAGCGCAGGGGTGATTTCAGATACCCAGCCCTGCGAAAAAATAAAAAGTGCGGGTGGGGGGACTCGAACCCCCACGCCTCAGCGGCACCAGATCCTAAGTCTGGCGCGTCTACCAATTCCGCCACACCCGCATTTTAACAACAAACCAAACGGAACTTTCCCGTCTGTTTTCTTAAAAGGAATGCAAAGGTACGCTTATATTCAATAACTGCCAACAAGCCGGGGGAAAATATTTTTTACACTAAGCGGATAAATTATTGGTCTTATTTTTGTTGTAATCAAGTGAATAACTAAGTTTGTCAAACTAAAATGGCTGAAACGAAACCCATAGCACAGGACGAGAGGCTGCTGATTCAAAAAGCCTACAGGCGGATGTTGCGATCCATCAAAACTGAGGTTCATCCCGAGGATAAGGTCAACATCAAAAGAGCTTATGAAATGGCAGTTTCTGCACATGCCGACCAGCGCAGGAAGTCGGGTGAACCGTATGTCCTGCATCCTATTGAGGTAGCGCGGATTTGTGCCGCCGAAATTGGACTTGGGCCCACAGCTATTATTTGCGCCCTGTTGCACGATGTGGTTGAGGATACACCCGTTACACTGGAGGAGATACGAGAAATATTTGGTGATAAAATTGCTCGCATTGTAGATGGCCTGACCAAACTTGATGGCACTTATAGCTACAACAGTCCCCAGGCGGAGAATTTTAAAAAGGTAATCTCCACACTGATTGAGGATGTCAGGGTAGTGCTTATCAAAATGGCGGACAGGCTTCACAACCTTCGCACCATCGGGTCAATGCCTCATCAAAAGCAGCTTAAAATCGCAGCCGAGACCAATTACATTTATTCTCCACTTGCCCACAGGCTTGGTCTCTATAACATAAGGGTAGAATTTCAGGATCTCTGTATGCGAATCACCGACCCGGAGACCTACAGGGAAATATCTGACAAGCTGCAGCAGTCAAAAAACGAGCGAAACAGATACATTCAGGAGTTTATCCGTCCGTTGCGCAAAAAACTGGAGCAACTCAATGTACCCTATCGCATTACCGGCAGGCCAAAGTCGATTTCTTCTATATGGAATAAAATCCAGACGAAAAACGTCCATTTTGAGGAGATATACGATCTTTTTGCCATCAGAATTATAGTGGACGTTCCGCTGGATGTGGAGAAAAATATTTGCTGGCAAATTTATTCTATAGTAACAGATGTGCACCCGCCTATTCCGGAGCGATTGAAAGACTGGATCACAACTCCCAAATCCAACGGCTACGAATCTTTGCACACTACGGTTGTAGGCCCAAAGGGAAGGTATGTGGAAATTCAAATCCGAACAGAGCGAATGGACGAGATTGCAGAGCGCGGATTTGCTGCCCACTGGAAATACAAAGGTGTCAAAAACCAGAAGGATGTCTATGAAATGTGGTTGGACAACATCCGGGAGATACTCGAAGACCAGGACCACGAAGACCCGGTTGAATTCCTCTCGGACTTCAAAACCAACCTATTTAAAGAGGAGGTCTATGTCTATACCCCAAAGGGAGATATGAAGATTCTGCCAAAGGGAGCAACGGCTTTGGATTTTGCCTTTTCTATTCACACAGATATCGGCTACCATGCTTCAGCCATCAAGGTCAATAACAAACTCGTGCCCATGGGGTATGAGCTTCAAAACGGCGACCAGGTCCATGTCACCACCAATAAGAACCAGAAGCCCAATGACGATTGGATTAAAATGGTGAAAACCGGAAAGGCCAAGTCAAAAATTCGCTCTTCTCTAAAGGAGGAAAAGCGCAAAAAGGGAGAGTTTGGCAGAGAAGCACTAGAGCGAAAGCTCAGGAATATGAAGGTGGACTTCGACCAGGCCGTTGAATTTCTGGTTAAAGAATTCAACTACAACAACCACCCGGAACTATTTTACGACATTTACAAGGGAGAATTTGACCTTGCTGAGCTGAAAAAATTTGGGGTGGAAAACCACCACTTAGTAAACAAAAAAGTGGAGATCCAACGGGAGAAAGCTGAGTCAAAAGGAGAAATTGCCCCCTCGGATCGCTATACCACTAAAGACAGCGCAAGTAAAATTCTTGTAAACGGTGAACCTGCAGACCAGTACCACTACTCACTGGCTACCTGTTGCAATCCCGTGCAAGGCGACCCCATATTTGCCTTTTTTACCGCAGGATCGGGATTGAAGATTCACAGGACAAATTGCCCCAACTCTACCCACCTAATGGCAAACTACGGTTACAGGGTCATGAAAGCGGAGTGGGTGGATAAAATCGGAGAGTCCTTTCAGGTCAATCTCAAGATAATTGGAGTTGACGACGGACCGGGGGTTATTGAGCGGCTCACCAACACCATATCCTCCAAACTCGGTTTAAACATTCGGTCATTCAATATTGAAGGGACCGGTGGATATTTTGAGGGCAACATGAGCATTTTGGTCATGAACAAAAACCAAATGGAGATAGTCATCAGGACACTGAAAAACCTTAAGGGCATTACCAACGTTATCAGAACCAACTAAGGTTTAGAAAATCAACCATGGGAGTTTCCAAAGACAAGGAGCAGTCAACTGATAAGGTTTCAGAAACCGTAAAAAATATTTTCAGAGACTTTCTGGAGGAAAACAAATTCAGAAAGACGCCTGAACGCTTTGCCATTCTGGAGGAAATTTACAACCGCGATGATCATTTTGATGCCGAGTCTCTCTACGTCCACATGAAAAACCAGAACTACCGCGTCAGCAGAGCGACTGTTTACAACACCCTCGAGATCCTTGTTGACTGCGATCTGGTAAAAAAACTACAATTCGGCCAAAATCTCACTCACTATGAAAAGTCATACGGCTTCAAGCAACACGACCATCTCATTTGTGAAAAATGCGGCAAGGTTGTGGAGTTTTGCGACCCCAGGATACAACAGATCAAAGACATCATAGGCGACATTCTGAAATTCCGAATTACCCACCACGCCCTCAATCTCTACGGCGTTTGTGAAAGCTGTGACAAAAATCCGAAAGAGGATTGATTTCCGCCACAACCCTGAATCAGGTATAATTCACCTGCCAATTTTCCATAGTAAATTTTCCACCATCCATTATTAGTGACCTTTTTTCCCAACCTCATCCTCTTTTTTTACACCAAAAAGTGAATATTTGTCAATAATGCATGAGGAAAAAAGGTAAACTGTCCAAAGTGACTTACCTTTGAGGCACAAATCAATTTAACAATTAAATGGCTGTTGACGTATTGATAGGTTTGCAATGGGGCGATGAAGGTAAGGGAAAAATTGTGGACCTTCTCTCAGAGAATTACGATGCAATATGCAGATTTCAGGGTGGACCAAATGCAGGGCATACCATTGAAATTGGTGACCAAAAGCACGTTCTTCACACCATTCCCTCCGGAATATTCAGAAAACACACCATCAATTTGGTGGGTAACGGGGTGGTAATTGACCCCATTACTTTCCAGCGCGAAATTGAAGGTCTGATGCAATCCGGTCTGGACTGCAGAGACAATTTGTACGTTGCGCTGAAGGCCCATCTCATTCTTCCCACCCACCGAATGCTCGACGCCGGATCGGAGGCCCATAAGGGTAAAGAAAAAATTGGTTCCACCCTGCGGGGAATAGGACCTACCTATATGGATAAAACGGGCAGAAACGGACTTAGGGTTGGCGACATTCTTAGAGACGACTTCAGAACGAGGTATGAAAAACTGCGGGAAAAACACCTCGGCCTGGCATCCATGTATCCCAATGTGGATTTTGACCTGGCCGGCGAAGAGGAAAAATGGTTTAAAGCGATTGACCACATGAGAAATATGAAGTTGGTCAACTGCGAATATTTCATGTCTCAAATGCTGAGTGAGGGCAAAAAAATTCTGGCCGAGGGAGCCCAGGGAACTATGCTGGACATCACCTACGGGACCTATCCCTTTGTAACCTCATCCAATACCATCACCGCAGGAGTTTGTGATGGTCTCGGGGTGCCGCCTTCAGCAATCGGAAACGTTATGGGAATTACAAAAGCCTACTGCACCAGAGTTGGTAGCGGACCCTTCCCCACAGAACTTTTTGACGAGGATGGTGAAAAACTTATGGAAGCGGGCAGGGAATTTGGTGCAACTACCGGGAGACAGAGGCGATGCGGCTGGGTTGACATACCCCAACTCAGATATGTCTGTATGATAAATGGAGTAACTGAACTCACCGTAACCAAATTGGACGTCCTATCCGCAGTTAAAACTTTTAAAGCTGCTACCTCTTACCAACTCCAAAATGGCAATTGGACCAGTGAATTTCCCTTTGATGCAGAATCAGATATAGCCAAAATAAAGTACCTGGAATTCAAAGGATGGGATGACGATCTGGAGCACTTAAAAACCTATAATGATCTGCCTGATCAGGCTGGAAAATTTATCCAATTTTTAGAAAGAGAATTGGACATTCCGGTAAAATTGGTCTCCGTGGGTCCTGAAAGAAATCAAACCATTTTCAGGTGATCCTAAACTGAAAAAGAGGATTGAGTCGAAAATAAGCAATCCAAATCGGGACTCAACAATCCATACACCACTCCGGGATTTGCCCGGGTAGATCTGGGTATTGGTCAATCCAAATAACCGATGTGGTAAAGGGCATCTCCCTGATAAACAATCGGAGAAAAGCTGTTGCCGATCACAAAACCATCCCTGGTACTTTTCACTTCGTATTCTTTAGGTTCCAGCAGATCTTGAATCAGGCCTATGACTTCCCCGTTTTTCACCGGATCACCGGATTTTTTTTGGGGAATAAAAAAACCGGACTGGGCTGCCCTCCTCCAAATTGAACCAGATAGCTGCAGCAGCGGATATTCTTTATCATCACGGTATTCCACCATTTCCAAATAATTTAAAGTGCGGTAAATTCCCCGCAGTCCCATATTGATGACAAATTCATCCCGGCGCTGTGCCTCACCCCCTTCATACACCAATATCGACTTGTTCTCCTTGCGCACTATTTTGCGAAGCGACTTTGCAATAGTAGGTTTTGAAATGATAAAAGGAGGGTTAAAAACTTTGGCCAATTCGAGAGAGCGGTCGTCCCCACTTGTGTAGCGTACCTGAGGGAAGTTGTAACGCCCCAATCCACCGGTGTGAAAATCAAGGATAACATCGGTAAGTGGGAGAATTTCAGTAGTAAGTGAACTGGCCACACGAGATGCCAGTGAGCCAAATCTGCTGCCCGGAAAGGACCGATTGACATCCTTTCCATCCGGGACATCCCTGCTGAAATTTAGAAAGCCGTATATATTGAGCAGGGGAATTACAATCAGAGAACCCGATTTCAAGCTGGCCGGGGCAAAATTCCGCAAAAACTGTCTTACAATTTCAACCCCATCAATCTCGTCGCCGTGCATACCTGCCAGCAGCAGCACAACCGGTCCGGGTTTATCAGAGCGAAAAACGCTGGCATTGATATTAATCCTATTACCTGAGGGCAATTTCCCCACACTGATCTTCACCTGTTTATGCTCACCCAATCCAATATCTGTTTTATTTATGCTGAAATCAGTTTCCTTCATATTCACTTTTTCTTTGTTCAATCAACTCCTCTTCAATAAGTTTAATAATGTGTGAGGCAATGTCGATGCCTGTAGTCTTTTCAATACCTTCCAAACCCGGAGATGCATTGACTTCCAGTACCAGAGGCCCCCTTTTTGAACGCAAGATATCCACACCAGCCACCTGAAGTCCCATCAAACGGCTTGCCTCAATGGCAATTTCTCTTTCCTTTTCACTCAATTCAATCAAAGTAGAAGAACCGCCTAAGTGGAGGTTGGATCGAAAATCATTGGAATTGGAGCGCCTCTCCATGGCTGCGACTACCTTATCTCCCACCACGATAATTCGAATATCTCTACCAGCACTTTCAGCTACGAATTCCTGCACAATGACCATTTCCTTCAATTGGTAAAAAGCATCCAGTAAATTGATCGCCGCCTGTTTGCTCTCAGCTTTTAGAACACCTGCACCGTGCGTACCCGAAGCCACTTTAATCACATAAGGAGGCCTTCCAATCTTATTGAGAAAACCGTGTACCATTGCCCTGGTGGAGGGCATGATCGTTCTTGGAATGTCGATACCATTGCAGGCTAAAATCTGCAGAGCACTCAATTTGTTGCGCGCTCTCAAAAGTGCGGCTGAGGTTAGAGTCGAAAAACACCCCATCAATTCAAAGTGTCTGATAACCGCTGCACCATGGGTAGTGACAGAAGCACCAATGCGGGGAATTACCGCATCAAAGTCTTTACAATCCCGGCCGTAATAATAAACCATCGGCTTGTTCCTAGTTATACTTAGATCGCAGCCCATATGGTCAATCACTTTCACCTGATGCCCCGCCTCTCTTCCTGCACGCACAAGGCTCTGAGTACTGTAGAGCGACGGTCCTCTGGATAGAATTGCGATGGTCAAAACCCTTGACATTGTACCTCCATTCGTGGGAAAAGACCCCAAAGTAATTAAAGTTTAGCAACCATAGGTGCTTTTCACTTAAAAATTACTTTCTTGTGTCCAATTGCTCGAGCATGGATAAAAAAATACCTGATTTTCCGAAAAACAATAAAGGGGTACTCAATGCCTGGGCATTTTTTGATTGGGCCAATTCATCCTATGCCCTGGTCATTACTGTCGCCATATTTCCGGTTTACTTTCTGGCCTCCACCGATGACATGCTGGAGCTATTCGGCCTGGAAGTGTCCAACAGTGCCCTCTACGCATTTTCCATTACGGTAGCGTATTTAACCATTTCTGTCCTGGCCCCGCTTCTATCCGGAATCGCAGATACCACTGGCAGGCGAAAGTTTTTCATGCAATTTTTTACCTGGATGGGAGGTATCTCCTGTATCGGCATGTTTTTCTTTACAGGCGATGTAGATTGGAGTTGGAAAATAGGGATAGCCGGTTTCATTATTTCCATGATTGGTTTTGCGGGTGGCATCGTCTTCTACAACAGCTACCTACCCATAATCGCTACCCCGGACCGCTTTGACCGGCTTAGTGCCCACGGATTTGCTTTGGGATACTATGGCAGCGTGATCCTTCTGGTTTTCATCCTGGCAATGATACAGTTTCACGAATTCCTGGAAATGACCCACTCAGTCGCAGTGCGGGTATCTTTTTTACTCGTGGGAGTCTGGTGGATAGGATTTGCGCAGATTACTTTCCGGGCCATGCCGAAGGATTTAAGGACACCCTTTAGTAAAGAAAGTTTTGTCAGGGGTTACCGCGAACTCCTACTGGTGTGGAAAAACGTGAGAAAAAAAGCGGGTACCCGAGGGTTTCTGATGTCCTTTTTCTTCTACAGCGCCGGGGTGCAAACAGTACTGTTTCTGGCTTCGGCTTTTGCAGAGAGCGAACTGAGTTTTGGGGAAGCCGAACTTATACTCATCGTAATTATCCTTCAACTCGTGGCAGCCGGTGGCGCATACCTCTTTGCAAAAATATCCTATTTCAGAGGAAACAAATATTCCCTCATGCTAATGCTATTTATCTGGACCTCCATCTGTGTGTCGGCTTATTTTATCGAAGAAAAGTACCAGTTTTATGTGTTGGCATCCTTTGTCGGGCTGGTCATGGGAGGCATTCAGTCACTTTCCCGATCTACTTATTCCAAACTAATGCCGGAAAAAACGCAGGATGTATCGTCCTACTTCAGTTTCTACGAAGCCACTGAAAAAATTGCGATTGTCATTGGCACCTTCAGCTTTGGATTTATAGATCAATTGACTGGTGGGATGCGAAATAGTGTCCTTGCCCTGGCAGTATTTTTTATTATTGGGATGATAATGCTGTATTTCACGCCATTTGAAAGAGTCAGAAAAAAGAACGCCAAAGCTGCGGAGTTCAATTAGTCCTCAATCCATTCATAGCATCCAATATCGGGAGTTTCAGGGTCTCTGGGATTGCCTTGTATATCCTGCCTAACTTCGGGAAGTGGTTTACCCTGGTCAATAGCAATAGACATAGAATCCAGGCGGTAGTCATTGTTTTGAATATCTGCGAAAAGGGGATTGAAGAGCTCGAAGTTGATGCAATTGATGCAATTTTCCTCCAAAAACTCAGGATAAGACTCCTCGCGAATCAGATCAAATACCCGCACCAAACAGTGTTCAAATGAGAAATTCATAAAACCGGGCTCGCGGTTGGTAACGTCGATTATCCGGATTTCATCCCGCCCGTTGCCACCGATAATACTGTTGTAAAAATTTACGGAAAGAGGGTTCAGGCCAATATTGTCGCAATCCGGTGGGTCGTAGCAGAAAAAATTATCGATTCGAAGGGCCTCCAATTGATTCCCGAAGTTGCCCAGAGTGTTGTGGTAGAAATTGTGATTACCTCCGTAAGAGAGTTGAATGGAGTGTCCTCCATTGTTGGCAATCAGGCAATTGGTAGCGGTAATACTGTTGTGGATACCGACCAACCCGGGACCGGTTGTATTGAGAATGGTCACTGCATCCAGGTCAACAGTGGTTGCGGAATCACTCCTTATTCCAATGATGGGGTTTCTGATGATCGTGTGTTCAAAACGGTGTGGCCCGGAGGTCTCCCCCAGCCTGATACCCGACCACTGCCCCGCTATTTCAGCGAAACCGGGCTCCAGTCGGTCACCTTCCACCACTACCGGATTTTCTAAAGTACCTTCAGATAAAATCCTGCCATTAGGCCCGGTGAAAATAAGCCCGTCGTTATAGACAATTTCACCATCGCTGGCAATGCCCCCATGAACGTGAACACGAGTTCCCGCAGGCCAAACCAGAGTGCAATCATCGATGACCAGCACCCCAAATATCACATAGGGTTTTGGATCGTCCCACACCACTGTTCCTCCACTGCAACTCAAGAGCGAAACCCCTCCGGTTGCCTCTTTGGCGGGGATGTAATTGGCATTTTGGCCAAAAGCCTTTATTCGCACGTCCTGTGTGTTGCCATTCACCTCGAACAACATGCGCTCATTGATGACAAAAGGACTGGCAGAAACACTTTCATCAGGGTCTATAGTGGCCTCCACAAAAACATAGGTGCTGTCATTGGGCCAGACTATAACCTCGTCTGCATTGTCCTGGGAAAATCCGTCGAAATTAAACCGGAAGAAGCTGTTGGAATTTTCCAGGCGTGCGTTTTTGACCCGAATAGCCCGGTCATTTCGATTGTACACCTTAAAATACCGGGTGATCGTCCCCCGCTCTGTAAAAACAGTATCGAACATCAACGTATCCACTGAGAACTCGACCATCGCATTGGGAGAATCGGTAAAATCCTCGCGGTCGCATGCGCTCAGGGTCCAGATTAGAGCGAACAAAAGTGTCAGTCCAACTACATTGCGAACTGGATTTGTAATGGTAAAGCCGTTAAGTCGTCTTTTTTGCAAGGTTGTTTATTTTGGCTAAAAGAACGCCAAATTTAATACGCTTAATACATTTGTCCTATCTTTAAGCAATCAATGTCGATGAAAGCCGCAATTTCTCCGTTTACAATTGATGTGGTTATACCTGCCTTCAATGAGGAAAACTCCGTTGGGAAGGTCCTCAATGACATCCCGCGGGAACTGGTGAGGCGAATCATAGTTTGCGACAACAACAGTTCGGATGAAACTTCATCTGAAGCGAGGAAAAATGGAGCGACAGTGGTGCGGGAACCGAGGCCAGGTTACGGCAATGCTTGTTTAAAATGCCTTGAATTCATAGCCAAAAGTAGTGAGCCACGACCCGATGTGGTTGTTTTTCTGGATGCAGATTATTCAGATCACCCCGAACAAATGCCGATATTGATCGAACCCATAGGAAAGGATAATATGGACCTGGTAATTGGTTCCCGGGCATTGGGGAGTAAAGAATCGGGGTCCATGACGCCCCAACAAATTTTTGGGAACTGGTTGGCCACCCGCTTGATAAGGTGGATTTACGGCTTGAAATTCACTGATCTTGGTCCCTTCCGCGCTATTCGCTACGAGGCGTTGGAGAAACTGGAGATGCGTGACAGAAACTACGGGTGGACTGTGGAAATGCAGGTAAAGGCCGCAAAAAAAGGCTTAAAATGCACTGAAGTCGCCGTGGATTACAGGAAGAGAATAGGGCAATCAAAGGTATCTGGAACGGTGAAAGGTACCATTGGTGCAGGTTGGAAAATTTTGTACACCATATTCAAATACTCCTTAAAATGATCGACCTCGCCGGAATTCTTATCCTGGGGATGTTTTTCCTGGTTTTAAGCCTGATCACCATTTACTGCTTGATTCAGCTAAAACTGGCGTTGGTTTATCAAAAACAGGCCCGCAAGAAACCCAATGAAGAGAAGGTCCCGGAAGAGAAAAAGGCCCTCCTGCCACCAGTGACAGTCCAACTACCTGTTTTCAATGAGAAACACGTCATCGAGAGATTGATAAACAATATCTGCCAACTGAAATATCCACGAGATAAGTTTCAAATTCAGGTTCTGGATGACAGCACCGATGAAACTACTGAAAAGGCCAGAAGAAAGGTGGAATATTACCGTAAAAAAGGGGTGGATATTGAACTGCTTCGGAGATCGGACAGGACGGGATTCAAGGCAGGCGCACTTCAATACGGACTAAAAGAAGCAAAGGGAGAGTACATAGCCATTTTTGATGCGGATTTTTTGCCCCGGGCTGACTTTTTAAAGCGAACAATTCCTCAATTTCAGGACCCGGAGGTTGGTGTTGTTCAGACCCGCTGGGAGCACCTCAATGATTCCTTTTCGCTACTGACAGCCATGCAGGCCTTTCAATTGAATGTACATTTTTCCATTGAGCAAAAAGGGCGGGAACAAGGGGGGTATTTCCTTCAATTCAATGGCACGGCAGGTATCTGGAGGCGGCAAACTATAGAGGATGCAGGCGGATGGCAAGCTGATACACTCACTGAGGACCTGGACCTGAGTTACCGGGCACAACTTAAAGGATGGAGGATAATTTACCTGGAGGAGGTTGGAAGCCCCGCGGAGTTGCCGGCAGACATGAATGCACTCAAAGCACAGCAATACAGGTGGATGAAGGGCGGGGCCGAAAATGCCGTTAAAAACATCCCCACTGTCCTCCGCTCCGATCAATCTTTTGGAAAGAAATTTCACGCTGTAGCACACCTCATGGGAAGTTCCGTTTTTTTGTTGGTGTTTATTCTGGGCATACTGAGTTTTCCGGCCATTCACTTTTTAGACCACTTCGAAATCAACACCAATTACCTCTCAGTATTTCTCCCGGGAATAATAGCACTTGTGATTGTATATATTATTGCAAGCATCCACCATCGAAACAACAGGGTCAAAAATCCTGTCCAGGCGGTCCTTTCATTTCCTTTGATGTTTCTGACATTTCTATCGCTATCAATGGGCCTCTCGCTCCACAACACCAAGGCAGTACTACACGGCTATTTGAAAAAGCAGACACCTTTTGTGCGTACACCCAAATTCAACATCACGACAAGTGTACCCCAACTCAAAAAAAGTGGATATCTGCCGTCCAAAATTCCCTCAACCACTTATTTTGAAGCTATATTAGCCCTTTATTTTGTTGCAG